>CAZJRI010000123.1:0-285 GCA_964548025.1 uncultured Pseudomonadales bacterium | reverse complement strand
GTCTTCGGGAGGCAGGGGTCGTGAGTTCAAATCTCGCCATCCCGACCAATTAAATCAACGGTTTATACGGATATCAGCCACAGAAATATTTACAGTATTTGCTGTAAGTCCTCAATAAGTCCACTTCGCTAAATAGTATGACAGAACAGCTCGACCATAAACTCACAGAACTGATGTCTAAATTATCGGAAGAATCGTGGTTTTCTTTGGAGAATTATCCAAACCGAACCGAAGCAAAGTACTGGGCCGTAGTAATCCACAACAGACTTCGGTTACACGAGGATT
>CAZJRI010000122.1:0-16082 GCA_964548025.1 uncultured Pseudomonadales bacterium | reverse complement strand
TGATTCAAAGTCAATTTCATCATTCAACCTGACGGACATGCCCCAGCCAAGTCCCCTTTTCCAGTTGTGCTTTTTAAGGTAGAAAGCAATCGAAGCCCAGACATCATCCTGGTTGCTCCAGATGTTCTTTCTGCCATCGCCATCATAATCCTGCGCGTAGGTTAGAAAACTCGAAGGCAGAAATTGATTCTGGCCCATTGCACCTGCCCAGCCTCCGACAAATTTCTCTGCCGGTATATGCCCCTCATCAAGAATCTGCAATGCGTTAAACAACTCTTTGGTGAAGAAGGCCGAGCGCCTCGGATCATGCCCCAGCGTCGCAAGAGATCGGATGATGGAGTACTTTCCCTGGTACTGACCGAAATTTGACTCCAACCCCCAGAAAGCCAACAGGTATTGAGGATCAACCTTGTAGGTCCCTGCTATTTCACCCAATCTCTTTTTGTTATTTCGGTAATATTCTCTAGCAGTATCAATTCGATATTGCGTAACCCTTGCGGTGAGATATTCTTCAAAAGTCTGTACGAACTCCGGCTGTCGACGGTCAAACTTCAGCACTCTCGGATCATGTTCAATATTATCCAGAACAGCTAATGTCGATTCCTTAAAGCCCTTGGCACGAGCCTGAACTTTTATATCATCGAGCCAATCACCAAATGAAAGCTCTTGCGCAAATCCAGGAAGGGAAATTGCCAGAAGGCAAATGACTAGTTTGAATTGGTTCAATTGAAATAGCTCAAGTACTCAGATGAGACCATCATATCAAAGTTGCAGCGATCACCCATGATATAGTCCGTATTAACTCAATAGAATTTCGACCCCCCTTAAGAGGCGATCCATGCAATACAGACCTTTTGGACAAACCGGCTTACAGGTTTCAGAACTCGTATTTGGCGGAGGCGCTGTCGGTGGCCTTTTGATCAATCAGGATGATGAAACCAGGTTGTCAGCCATCAAACGTGCCATGTCTGCAGGTATCAATTGGATAGATACGGCGCCGTCCTATGGTCAGGGAAAATCCGAACAGGCACTCGGGTGGATACTGAAAGAAATTAATGAAAACCCCTACATTTCGACCAAGGTTAATATTGATACGAGAGATATGTTTGATATTGCGGGGCAGGTGGAAAGGAGTCTGTACGATAGTCTTGAAAGACTTCAACTACCCAAGGTAACCCTACTGCAGCTACACAATCGAATAGGACCGACGACCGAGGGGCGGACCATCAGTCTGGGTGATGTGCTTAAACCCCATGGCGTACTCGACGCCATGGAGGCAATGCGGGACGCCGGACTGGTCGATCACATCGGCATAACGGCTCTCGGAGATATCTCATCACTAACAAAAGTGATTAAAAGCAATCGCCTTGCATCAGCCCAGGTTTATTACAACCTGCTCAATCCCTCAGCCGGGAGGTCAATGCCAGCAACATGGCCCCACCACAATTTCACCGGCATCATTGATACCTGTGTAGAGCATCAGGTTGCCACGATGAACATCAGAGTTTTCTCGGCTGGAATTCTCGCGACAGAGCAAAGACATGGCAGGGAACAACCGCTAACACCAGGAGATACAGTCGAGAGCGAAACGAAGAAAGCCGAAGTCATGTTCCAGCATCTTGGTGATTCGTACGGCAGCCACGCACAAGTTGCGCTTCGATTTGCCCTGGGTCAAAAAAGACTGTCTTGTATTGTCTTTGGTCTTGCTGAAATGGAGCACCTTGAAGAAGCTATCTCTGCTGCCGAATCAGGACCACTGCCGGAAGACGCAGTGGCGCTGATCGAAGAAGCTTATAACACGTATAATGGCTAGCATTCTCATCTGCGGAGACTGCTAGTCAACGATCGAAATGTCTTCCATTGTTCTGAAAAATGTTGACTTCCACTATGAGTCACCGCTCAACGAGGTATTCCAGGATCTCTCTCTTCTGATCGATACAGGTTGGCGAACAGCTCTTGTCGGTCGTAACGGACAGGGTAAAACCACTCTCCTCAATCTGCTCACAGGTGCTTTATCACCGCAATCAGGTTCAGTTGCGGTACCGGTCGCAACCAGGCTATTTCCTTTTCCTGTGGATCAATCTCTGCTGACCATCGACGTGGTTAAGGATTCTATCGGGCCCTTCCGAAAACTCGAATCCGAGCTTGATCAACTGAGCGAAAGAAGCGATCAAAAATCCCTACTGGCCTACGATGATCTCCATGAACAGTATATTAATCTGAACGGTTACCAGATTGAGGGGCGAATAGAGTCCGAGTTTGCTGCGATGGGACTGGTACCGTCCCTGCTTAATCGCCCATTCGATACCCTCTCAGGTGGAGAACAGACCCGTGCTCTGATCATATCTCTATTCGTCAACGATCACGTCTATCCCCTGATTGACGAACCAACCAATCACCTGGATATGCAGGGCAGGCAACAACTGCTCAACTATCTCGCGACCAAGAAAGGCTTCCTGCTGGTATCACATGATCGTTACTTCCTGGACGGTGTGGCGGATCATGTCATCTCCATCAACAAGCAGGATGTCAGGATCAATCGGGGTAACTTCAGCCAGTGGCGTCAACATATGGATGAACAGTTACTCAATGAACAAAGAACGCGTGACAACATCGAGAGAGAAGTCAAACAACTGGATAAAGCAGCCCAACACCGGCGGCGGGGAGCCGAAACAAAAGAATCTCAGAAATATGGTACCGGTGCCTACGACAAGGGTTTCATCGGTCATCGGGCTGCAAAGCAGATGAAGAAGGCAGTTGGATTCGAGAAGCGGATCAATGATCAACTGGAGCAAAAGAAAGGACTCCTTAAAAACAAGGAGAAGGAATATCAGCTAAAAATCCAGACCCAGCAGAGGGAGTCAGCAAGTCTCATTACGTTGCAGAATATCAGCATTCAAATCGAAGATCGCAAACTACTCGATAATTTTTCACTGACTGTGTCCCCAGGAGATCGAATCGCCGTCACCGGTCCCAATGGCTGTGGGAAGACCACCCTCTTTAACGCCATTTGCGGAGATATCAACGTGGACGAGGGCATTGTCAGCAAACCTGGATTCATCACGATCAGTCGTTCCTTTCAGCAGCCTCTCTGGTCGGATGGTGATCTAAGGGAAAAACTTGAGGTAAGCGCATTCGATGAAACCAGGTTCAGGCAGCTTATGGGTGTGGTCGGACTACGGGGAGACGTTTTTGACCGTTCGCTTTCAACCTTCAGCCAGGGACAGCTAAAAAAGATTGACCTGATCAGATCGCTAATGATTGAAGCAGACGTTCTTCTTTGGGACGAACCTTTGAACTACGTCGATCTGTATTCCCGTGAACAAGTCGAAACTGCTATTTTGGCGTCTGAACCAACAATTCTATTTATTGAGCATGATCGGCAGTTTGTAGAAAAGGTGGCAACTCAAACTATCAACCTGGTGGGATGATCCTGCGGTAAGATAATATGCACTGGAATGAGGCTGGGGCCAGACCTGAATGGCACTTACTTAAGGAGTTCACCTATGCTAGCGGTAAGTAGGACGGATGGTCTTTTTCCAGGAGCATCAAGCCTGCGCCGAGCGCACCGAAGGAGACTACAGGCTCCTGAGTAAGCGAGGTTGTCGCCATTGCGACCGCAGGCGCGCTCCAGGAAAAAGACCATCCGTCCTGCTTGACGCGGATTGCACAAAATGATCTTTGAGTAAGCGCCATTCGGGTCAGACATTAGGATTCTTCTGGGATTGACACATATTGCTAGGCGATACCAAGCCTGCTTTAATTCAACAAATCATCAGGAAGAAACGGTTATTCTTAGGAGTTGTAATGACAATCTGGTTTAAAACACCAACACCGAAGGAAGGCAATGCACTGCATAAGGATACCCTCGTTTCAAACCTTGATATAAGAATCGCCCATATAGGAGAGGATTTTATCATCGGCAGCATGCCGGTGGATAAGCGCACTGCCCAACTGGGTGGATTTTTACATGGCGGGGCTTCTGTTTCGCTCGCACAGACCCTCGCCAGTTACGCAGCAAACTGTTGTGTTGATCCCGATAAATACGTATGTGTTGAGTT
This sequence comes from uncultured Pseudomonadales bacterium, assembly GCA_964548025.1. GTDB lineage: Bacteria > Pseudomonadota > Gammaproteobacteria > Pseudomonadales > Azotimanducaceae > JAHRVQ01. The sequence continues at coordinate 12,021 of CAZJRI010000122.1, read as the reverse complement.
GGACGTAAACGCCAATCACCTTCGAAGAATTCGTAAGGGTCGTGTGACCGCAATGGCAAGACCCATTCACCTGGGCAAGAAAACCCAGGTCTGGCGTATCGAAGTGAAAGACGACAATGATAACCTGGTATCTGAAGCACGCCTTACCTTTGCGGTAATGGACAAATTACCTGCATGAAGGATCGGCTTGCTTTTATTGTCGTCAATCCTGGCAAATCGCATCGCATGTCTTCATTAGTTAAAGATAACGTGAACAGCACAACGCAGGTTAACTGACTCCTATGACATCGATACCGGATGTTATTGTGATTGGTGCTGGTATAGCAGGGAGTTCCCTTGCTGCACAACTATCGGCGCACTGCAAAGTTCGACTCCTGGAGATGGAGAATCAACCGGCCTATCACTCAACGGGCAGATCAGCGGCTTACTTTGCACCAGCCTATGGCAATGCTGTTATAAGAGATATCACTGCGGCAAGTCAGCCTTTCTTTGAAGAGCCTCCTGACGGATTTACTGATGTCAAGCTACTGAATCATCGGGATTCACTCTTCGTTGCTGAGAAAAATCAATCGATTGAGGCGCTTCTCCAGGAAAATCCACATCTGAGCGCTTTAAACAACGATCAAATGACCGAGCTGGTGCCAATTCTTGATAAAGATAAAATTGATCGAGGTGCTCATGATTCAACCGGTGGCGATCTGGATGTTGATGCAATCATGCAGGGCTTCCTCCGCCAGATTCGAGCAGGGGATGGTGAGCTGATCACCGATTCAAAGGTGACTTCACTGCATTTCAAGTCAGGAATCTGGACAGTGACAACCAGCCGGGGTGAGTTCAGTGCACCTGTCGTTATCAACGCTGCCGGAGCATGGGCGGATAGTATTGCAACATTAGCGGGTTTGAAGCCGCTCGGTATAAAACCACTTCGTCGAACCGCCCTGCTGGTTGACCCACCTGAATCGATGGATATATCTGACTGGCCACTCGTTGTGGGTATAAATGAAACTTTTTACTTCAAGCCGGTCGCTAATCAGCTACTGATCTCACCTGCAGACGAGACACCCACAAAGCCATGTGATGCCCAGCCTGAAGAACTCGATATCGCCATAGCAATTGACCGGGTTTCGCAGATATCAAATCTCGAGGTGCGAAAGGTTAACCACAGTTGGGCTGGTTTACGCAGCTTTGCACCCGACAAAACATTCGTCGCGGGTTTCGATCCAAATACAAGCGGGTTTTTCTGGTTTGCAGGTCATGGCGGTTACGGTGTACAGACAGCCCCTGCTCTTTCAGATATCGCCTGTTCACTCATTACAGGCAGTTGCAATCTCATCTCTGTTCAGGAAGCCAGAGCGCACGCTGACGCGATCAGCCCGAATCGTTTTTTCTGAGCAGAACCCAATGGAAATATGATCTCAACGGGCTAAATACGACATTTGCCCGTAGTGTAGAAGAGAAGACCGGCAGACCGCAGGTCTCTCCTCCCGGTATACTGACAGAACGAGTCGCATTCAGGAGTTGGAGTTACCATGCCCATTCGCACCACTGTTGTAGGATCCTGGCCTATCCCCTTCGGGCTTCGGCCACAATTAAAGCAATACTATGCAGGCGAGCTGTCTGATGAGGAAGCCGCACCGGTTCTCACCGCAGCAGCTCGAATCGCCATGGACGAACAAATAGCCTGTGGCCTCGACGAATTTATGGGAGGTGAAGTATTTGTGCCTGATTTTCTTCATCACGTGCCTCCTCGACTGCAGGGGCTCAAGACAATTCGGCAACGGGATACCACCAAAGGATATGAAGGCGTTGGTATCTATGAAGTGAATGGCAAAATTACCGCTCCCAGGGGCACTGGCCATGCCAAGGCATACCAGCGGGAGGTCGCCATTGAACCTCAACTTGGCAAAGCTTCCGTGCCTTCACCCCTGACCATAGGGGGAGGATTCAGAAACCAGGATGCTGCTTATCTGGATGATCTTGTAGAAATCGTTCAGGCAGAGATCTCCGAAATGGTTGAGGCGGGCGTCAAAGAGATCCAACTTGATGCTCCTGCAGAGGCGATTAACCTCGTTTCCAGTACCCGAAATGTAGATGAGCTATTGCCGCTTGTAGTGGCACCACTCGATGCTGCAACCGGCGTAAAGAAATCTGTACACTTTTGCCTTGGTGATATATCAAGAGCAACCGCCACGGAAGATCAGAATCTCCGCAGCTTGTTGCCGTTGATACAATCACTTGACGGCGTCGTCGACCGGATACATATCGAATGTTCGTATCCAGGACAATGGCAGGACAGGGAGATCCTGAAGGATATTCCCGAATCGATGGAAATCATTGCGGGCATTGCAGACGTTAAATCATCGCCGACTGCCGAGACGATTCTTTCCGAAAAAATCAATGATCTCAAATCAATTATACCCACAGAACGATTGCTGGTTTCTTCTTCCTGTGGCTGTGGCCGGGTACCTCACGATGAGGCTATTCGCCTGATGCGTAACCTCGTGAAGGCAGCAGCAAAGGCATAATCGTCGATTTCATCACAGCCACGCAAAATAGTACCCAGGCCATGTGCCCCAATAACATTTTCGTCGTCCTTTTGGCTATTGCATTATCTAACGTCCTGGAATCATAATTCAGCAAACTGTCTCAAGCAGAAATACCATCTGCCGGGCAAGTATCACTGACTTAAGCTGCAATTCAGTCACCCTGGAACTGACAACGCTGAAATGACAGACCCTGGAGGTCATATATGGAAACAACAAGGGGTAGTACTGTGAACACCGTAAAGGAAATGCTGGACATCAAAGGACACGAGGTCTGGACGATAGATGCAGATCAATCGATCTATGAGGCAGTGAAGATGATGGAAGAACAACATGTTGGCACATTGCCTGTTCTTGATGGCGAAGCGCACCTCATCGGCATCGTTTCTGAAAGGGACTGTGCTCGAAACATGATAATGACTGAGCAGTATTCAAAGGATTCGCCCATTCGGGAGGTTATGACCAGGAAAGTCATTACTGTCAGAGAGGAAGTAACCATCGATGAATGCCGCCTGATCATGATTCAGAACAAGATCCGCCATCTCCCCGTAGTGGACGGAGACAAGATAATTGGCCTGATTGCAGTGGTTGACCTTCTGACGTTCACCATCGACGAACAATCAACGACAATCGAAGAGTTGAAAGACTATATCATGGAAGAAAGAGGAGGCAGCGGCTAACAGCACCAGTTAGCCAGGGTCAGTCGAATATCAACCTGACTGATACTCCGCAGCTTCATCGATCGGCCACAAGGCAGATACACTATTCTCCCTGGGAAATATCTCTATATGATGTGTCGTCAGCCCAGGCGGATCTGCTGTAACAATTTTCGCCGCCAGGTCCTGGAATCCGGCCCGAAAGTGATTCGAGGATTTTAGCGCTACAACGGGATACTCATTCACATCAATTCCCACCGCTTCAAAGGGACCTGGATCAAAAGTCTGAGACCGCCTTGAAGCAACAACGATATCAATACCATCAACAACCAGCCGGGCGATTCGGCCCAGGTTCATCGGTGCGCCCTTTGCCATCGCCTGCATGACCAGGCGGCCGTCATGAAGCGCCTTGACATAAACAGAGAGTGACAGGGGTTCACCGTGCAGATCGTCGTACTTCGCACCCAGTTTGATATTGATGGTAGAACCCACCCCTGCTTCGTGAGCCTGATCAGCTACTGTTGAATCAACAATAAATGCAAAACAGGCTTTTTCAAGTTCCGCATCCAGCATCGCTTTGAGCAGGTGAGTACCATCACCAGGGGTTCCTCCACCGCAATTGTCAGAAGTTTCATTGATGACAACTGGTCCTCCGGCTGCAGAACTTGCTTGCCTTACCGCCTCATCTGCGGAGAGGCTAAGCGCTCGGAACTTCTCCCTGATCTGCCACAGATGACCAGCGGTTTCGCGAGCAATCAATTCAGCCCTCTCCCGGTCCGACTGAACGGTGACCACGATGTGACTGCCAACGTGCTCGATATCCGTATAGGGGAAGCCATGAAACCAACTGATATCAATTACCCCTTTCTGCTTTTCCGCTTCGAGTACGTAATCGAGCATATCTTTGCCAATGCCCAGAAAGGTTGTGGTCGTGGGTAACAACATGGGTACGGTTTCAACATGTAATACCGGTCTGAAATCCTCATCAAGCATTCTGGCAATCAGCCGAATCGCTTCTTCAGCCCGCTTGTGCATATCAATATGTGGATACTGATGACAGGCAAATACACCATCGAGCGCATCCGCCATCACTTGCGTGACATTGCCGTGGAGATCGAAACTCGCGGTGATGGGTACGGCTTCGCCGACACAATCACGAATTGCACGGGCCAGGTCTCCCTCCAGATCTTCGATACCCGTCACCACCCCGGCACCGTGCAGATCCAGAAAAACTCCATCAACGGGCTTCGATGCGTTAATGCCATCCAGAATTTCCTGTTTGAATTTCTCATACGTTTCGCGATTAATTGAACCTGAAGGCTGTGCTGTCACAGCGAGTAATGGAATGGGTTCAATATTCAATTCGGAACAGGTTCTGAGTGCACCACCAAGACTGGTTTCACTGTCAATGGTTCTTAAGATGCGCTCACCCCTCAGTTGGTGAAAGTCACTGGTTTGCGTTTCATCCCTGCAATACGTATTCGTTTCATGCCTTATTCCGGCAATAACGACCTGCCTCTGCGATTCTCCAGCCATTGGTTTTCTCCTTCTGATCACGGCATGATAGTGACATTAATGCTGAAATTGAAAGGAAAATGACATGTCAATTTTTCAGGAGCTGGACCGCTTACTCCGTACAAATATCAGAAAATACAAAGTGCCGGGAGCAAGTCTGGCAGTCCTGAGCAATGGTCGAATCAGAGCAACTTCAGCGGCCGGAGTCGTAAACATTGATACGGGCGTAAAAACCACACCTGACTCGGTATTCCAGATTGGTTCCATCAGCAAACCTCATACCGCGACACTCATCATGCAACTGGTTGACAAAGGTCTTGTTTCACTCGATGCGCCTGTGTCTGAGTACCTGCCCGAATTCAGAGTTGCCCGATATGATATAAGCCGAGCTGTCACCATCAGGCAATTTCTCTCACATACAAGCGGCATCGACGGTGACTACTTTGTCGATTCCGGTCGAGGTGACGAGGCTGTTGAGCGTTTTGTCGACAAGTGTGCCATGGTACCCAGCTTATTCGAGCCCGGTGAGATGATGAGTTACTGCAATCTTGGCTATGCAGTACTCGGTCGAATCATTGAGGTCATTCACCGCAAAACATACGATCAGGCCCTCAAAGATCATCTCTTTGTACCGCTTGGCATGGACCACGCCTTCAGTCGTCCTGAGGATGCGCTACGATTTAACAGCGCCATCGGTCATATTCAGAGCATCAGCAAGCCCGGGAAATTTCATGTAACCCGGGTGCCGTATCTGTCTTTCGGACAGAAAGCTGCCGGGGCAACACCGTCCATGACTGCAAGTGATTTACTTCGATTTGCACAGATGCATCTGAACGACGGCAAGAACGACCAGGGCCAACGGATTCTCAGCCGAAAATCCACCCGCATGATGCAGAAACGGCAAACCAGGATGCTCAAATATTCTCCAATGGCGATTGATGGCTGGGGACTGGGCTGGATGCTGATGAACTGGGATGGTGAGCGAATATTCGCCCATGACGGCGCAACAATCGGACAATTCGCATTCCTCAGAATCGTACCCCGAAAAAAGCTGGCTGTTGCCCTTTTAACCAATGGTGGCGATGCAAAGGGGCTCTACAAAACTGTTTTCAACGAAATTCTGGGTTCACTCGTTAAGAAAACCGAACCCGAGCTACCTGACAGCGCTAAAAGACAGCCGGATCTGACTACCTATACCGGGACCTACGAGAACATTCAGAATCGCATCAGTCTTACAATTAAAAAAGGTCAATTGTCCATCAGTAATATTCATCTTGATTCAAACCAGTCTCTCTATCCGAAGAAATGTAACCTGCTGTTTATAGACAAGAATACCGCTCGACTAGATTGTGAGGATGAGATTCTGAACAGAACGACCCTGCATTTCTCGCAGCGGGACGATTCCGGTAAACCGAGCTTTGTGCAGACGGGATTTCGCCAGTATAAACTTGTTTCCTGAATAGCTTTTTATTAAGTAGCTTTTTACTGAGTAGCTTTTTACTGAGTAGATTTGTCAGGCACTAGTGGTACGCACACAAGTAACTAATTTTGGCGGCACTGTTGGGTCGTTCCAATCCCGGGCAGAATTAACTGTTCTTCAGATACACTCAGAGCAATCTGAAATTGGTGGATCTATTAATAAATCACTAACGAGCGTAGGGATCACCGAATTGAATCTCTCACTACTCGTAATTTCGTACAAGAACTGGTTGAGTACTATTCCGGTAAACACGAATGGCACTTACTTAAGGCACATATCATCCTTAGCGGTGAGTAGGACGGGTGTGTCTATTGCGAGAGCATCAAGCCTGCGCCGAGCGCGCCGAAGGAGACTACAGGCTCCTGAGTAAGCGAGGCTGTCGCCGTTGCGACCGCAGGCGCGCTCTGGCAATAGACACACCCGTCCTGCTTGACGCGGATCGAGATCAAATTGTCCTAGTGTCTTAAGTAAGTGCCATTCCGGTAAACACCATTTGTATCAAGAGGGAATAAAACACTACTAATGCTGGTCAATAAGATAACGTTTACCATTGGCAAACCCCACTATTTAAAGGAACGTGCATGACTCTTATATTGAACCTGGATCGATGGATTCGTGATCAACTTAATTTAGTCGGGGCATTTATCGCCCTGTTTGCCGTTCGCCTCCTGCTGGGCTGGGAGTACTGGGAAGCTGGTATCGAGAAGTACGGCGGTGAGAACTGGTTTGGTTTTATACAGGAAAAATTCCCCTATCCGTTCAATGTCATCAACGTGGAAATAAGCTGGTATCTGGCGACCTGGTTCGAACTCATAGGCTCAGTCGCACTGGTGATCGGCCTCGGCACCCGATATTTTTCCATTTCCCTGGTTATTCTCACCATCGTGGCGATTATCGCGGTGCATATTCCGGTCGAAGGCTGGGAAACATACAGCGACATGATCAGCGGCTATGCCATTTCAGACAAGGGTAACGGCAATTATAAGCTGCCGCTGATATTCCTGGTCCTCTTTATGCCCCTGATCTTTCTTGGCCCCGGGAAATTCAGCCTGGATCATCTGATCAGCCAGCGTTTTAACAGGGTTTCCGATCAGGACTGAGCCGGTGACTGTAACCATGAGACCCGTGTGGCCGCATCGATCGTAAAAGATGGATTGTAAATCACCCCTGAATTTAACCCGTTTAGAGTGTGATTTGCGTTTACAATACTAAAGCCACAATAAGCAGGGCGCAGAATTCCATGGCTTCTGTCACAACCTACCATGGTATTGAATCAGAGAGGGCGGGCCGCTCGTCAGATGACTCGTTGATGATGCGTTATGCCCAGGGTGAACGGGCAGCATTTGATATCCTGTATGCCAGGTACAAACAGCCTTTGTACAGCTACTTCTATCGTAACTGCAATATCGTATCTGTTGACGAACTCTTTCAGGATGTCTGGTTGAAGGTGATCTCATCAGCACCCAGATACAAGAGTAAAAACAGGTTCAGATCCTGGATTTTCACCCTGGCACATAATTGCCTGGTTGATTTCTATCGAAATTCGAAGCGCCGTAATCATTGCTCAATTGAAGAAGAGAAAGTGGCAGCGAGAACCTGGACGGATGGTGCATCGACTGAGGCACCACTCATATCTGCCGAGCTTGAAACAGCCATTCTCGAAGCTGTTAACACGCTTCCCCAGGTACAACGGGAGGCATTTTTTTTAAGGGAAGAACTGGGATTCTCCATAAGGGATATCGCTGAAATCCAGGGTGCACCACCAGAAGCGACGAAAAGCAGACTGAGATACGCATATAAAAAGCTCAGACAATTACTAAGGGAAAATGACCTTGCAGGTGATCACAAATGAGGCGGCAGAGACAACATGACTGGGATCAGCAAGATTACGAGCTGGAACGTGAATTCGAAGATATAACGAATCTCGTCCAGACTCATAAACCAGCAGTTCCTAATGTACCTTTTCAACTTGATCGTTCAATCAGAAGACGATCCAGGTTGCAGGCTGGTGGTGATTTACAGATTAACTGGATCTTCGGCTCGGGTCTGCAACTCGCCATGGCTGTTTCGCTGTTGTTTGTCGTCAGTATTATGTTCATCGTCAGCCTGGAACAGCAGGCACTGAACGACGTTAATACCCGCCTGAATGTCGATGACGCGAGCACGACTGCTGATCAGGCAAAGAACGAGACTGTTGCAGCAGACAGTCTGAGTGATCATAGCTGGGTCAGGCTTTCGTTTACTGTTTCAAACTCAGGGCAGGTCCAGAATATTTCTGTCCTTGAGCGATGCTACAAGGCTGATTCAGGTTCGTCCTGCGCAGATATCCGGGACATCGATAAATTCGCGATTCAGCAGATCAGATCAAGGCGATATACACGCACCGGGCCAATGGAAAAAATAGTTTTCGTTACCCCGGCAAAACGCTGATCACCCCAACGTTGAACCTGTACAACTGGCTTTGAACTATCCGATGAATGAAAATACACATCATCGAATATGAAACTGGTCCATCATGTTAAAAAGCAGTACCTGGGAAATCGAACCCCACTGGCAGAACAGTGATTTTGCCAATGAGGTCAGCAGTCTGGGGAAGGCATTTGAAGAGTTCAGCGACCGGGTAACGCTGGGGAACCAGAGCCGTGTATTCAGGTATACCCTTAACGGCGACATCTTCTATATCAAACAGTATCTAAAATCCACAGGTATCGCCGCCTGGCTTGGCTACACAAGATGCCAGGTAGAAGTTCGTAATATCAGATGGTTTACCAGCCTGGGTATCAACTGTGGACATCTGGTTGCTCACGGCACCGAAAAGCGCTTCTTCCGAACCCGGCGGGGTGTCCTTGTTACCGCCAATGTTGAGAACAGCAAAGATCTTCAGCAAACCTTTGAACAGGTTCCCGAACTTTATAATTCAAGATCATGGCGAAAAATCATCATTGACCAGGTAGCTGATGTCACCAGGAAGCTGCATCAGAAGAAATTTTGCCATAATGACATCCAGTGGCGAAACATTCTGGTGACCCAGAACAAAAACAGACCTGAGATTTCCCTGATTGATTGCCCATTCGGCAGAAAATACAGTTGGCCGCTGCTTAACTACCGCAAGATCAAGGATCTGGGAAGCCTTGATGAACAGGCGCGCAATCACCTGAGCAGGTCGGAGCGATTAAGGTTTTTCAAGAAGTACAAAAATATTGATCGTCTGGACGAGAACCACAAGCGGATGATTCGCACCATGCTTTCCCGTTATTCGGATTGAGCTCTTGATGCGCTGTTGTTGGGCAAAAGGATGCCGACAAGTTACAATTCCCCCCGCCATCAACAGGGCGACTTCGAACCCTGTCCGTGATATGTATTCAAGGGCGATACCATCAGCAATGACTAAAAACATCGGACGAGAAACCAAGTGAGTCGTACTATTCTTGGCATTTCAGCCTATTACCACGATAGTGCGGCGGCACTGGTCCAGGATGGCGAAATTATTGCTGCTGCACAGGAAGAGAGATTTAGCCGAAAGAAACATGATGCGTCTTTTCCAGCAGAAGCCATCAGATATTGTCTGTCATGTGCTGATATACCTCTTGAACAAATAGACTACATCGTCTTCTACGACAAACCGCTACTTAAGTTCGAACGTCTGCTTGAGACCTATCTTGCCTACGCACCCATTGGCTTTCGCTCCTTCGTTGCCGCTATTCCAGTCTGGTTGAAAGAAAAACTCTATCTCAAAGCCGTGTTAAAAAAAGCACTGGCAGAGCTAGCAAATATCAATCAGAAGGAATTACCGCAATTGATGTTTACAGAGCATCACCAATCCCATGCCGCCTCGGCGTTTTTTCCGAGCCCTTTTCAAAAGGCAGCGGTTTTGTGCCTTGATGGAGTTGGTGAGTGGGCCACCACCAGCGTGTGGTTGGGGGAGGACAACCAGCTTGTGCCCAAGTGGGAAATTGACTTCCCACATTCTCTTGGGCTGCTCTACTCGGCCTTTACCTACTATACGGGCTTCAAGGTCAATTCGGGTGAGTACAAGCTAATGGGACTGGCGCCCTATGGTGAGCCTAAATACGTTGATCTTATTCTGGAGAAGCTCATTGATTTAAAAGAGGACGGCAGCTTTCGACTGAATATGGATTACTTTAACTATGCTACCGGCCTGACCATGACGAATAGCAAGTTCGATGAACTATTCGATGCCCCACCCAGAACGGCAGAGACGGATTTGGGCCAGCGCGAAATGGATATCGCAAGATCCATTCAGGTGGTGACAGAAGAAATCGTACTCAGACTTTCCCGAACCATCCACAAGGAATTCGATGTTGATCAATTGTGTCTGGCTGGAGGGGTTGCGCTCAACTGCGTTGCCAATGGTCGACTGCTAAGGGAAAGCCCATTTAAGCAAATATGGGTTCAACCAGCATCCGGTGATGCTGGTGGTGCCATCGGAGCTGCCCTCGCCATCTGGCATGAATATCTTGGAGAACAAAGACGGGTTGGTGACAAAGATGCAATGCACGGCAGTTATCTCGGTCCGCGCCCGGACAATGCCACCATTATCAGCTACCTCGATTCAATCGGCGCAAACTACCAACAGTTGGAAGATGGGGAATTGATGCCAAAATTGGCAGGTATCCTCGCAGACGAAAATGTTGTCGGTTGGTTTCAGGGTCGAATGGAATTCGGACCGCGAGCACTCGGCGGTCGCTCGATCATTGGTGATCCCCGCAGTACAAAAATGCAATCGATCATGAATCTTAAAATCAAATACCGTGAGTCCTTTCGACCATTTGCACCAGCGGTCAAATCAGACAAGGTATCTGAGTGGTTCGATATCGAAACCAGCAGCCCCTATATGTTGATGGTAGCGAATGTTGCGAAAGGCAGGTGTCTTGAGATGACTGATGAACAGGAACAATTGTTTGGGATAGAGAAACTAAATATTCCACGATCAGAAATCCCGGCGGTGACCCATGTGGATTATTCGGCACGCATCCAGACGGTCCATCCCGAGACAAACCCAAGATTCTATCGGCTGCTGGATGAATTCGAATCCCAAACAGGCTGTCCGGTACTTGTAAATACCTCATTTAACGTCCGCGGTGAACCGATTGTATGTACACCGGAAGACGCTTATCGTTGTTTTATGCGCACAGAAATGGACTATCTGGTCATGGAGAACGTGATCTGCTCGAAGGAAGACCAACCGGACTGGCAGGACAGCGACGACTGGCAAACAGAATTTGAACTGGACTGACAATGAACAACCATAATAATCCAGACAGTCAACCCGACAAGATTCAACTTCGCAATTTTGGCCTGATCTTCGGTGCCATCGTCGCAGGTCTGTTTGGTCTGCTGATACCGCTTCTGATCAGAGGACCGCAAGCCTTTATTGAATTGAACCTGCCGGTCTGGCCCTGGTACATAGCCATACCGATGTTCACCCTTGCCCTTTTATTCCCGGCATCCCTGATTATCGTCTACAGACCGTGGCTGAAATTCGGCGCTGTCGCCGGTTTCATCAATACACGCATCATCCTTTTCATACTGTTCTATGGCATCATTACACCGACCGCGTTGATCCGGCGTCTGTTCGTCTCTGATCCCCTGAAAAAACGCTTCGATCCCGATTGCACGACCTATCGCATAACCAATACACCAGAGGCGAAAGAGCATATGGAGAATCCCTACTGATGCTGGACCTACTGAAAGACCTGATGGGTTTTATGGCAAAGCGCAAAAAGTTCTGGCTGGCACCGATTATTCTGGTGATGCTGCTTCTCGGTGTTTTGATTGTATTTGGTGAAGGGTCGGCGGTGGCGCC
>CAZJRI010000121.1:0-16132 GCA_964548025.1 uncultured Pseudomonadales bacterium | reverse complement strand
CTGTTCCGCAGAGATAAGCCCGGCGAACACAGCGTGAGTAGACGTGATAGGCACCGCCATCAGGATCGACAAGATGGGATCTTGGATAAGTCATGAGTGTGATTCTAAATTGTGCTATTAGCAGATGAATCCAGAAATCACGCTTGTTTATTGCAGAGGTTTCAGGTGGGGCTTGTGAGATATTGAGGGTATGTTGGATGTCCTCCTTTTTATTTGTCCTTTTTGGCATTCATTCCTGAATACTGTTGTTGGTTGAAAATGCTAAGGCAAAAAAGGAACCCGACTCGTCTGCCCCAGTTGTGACTCAAGAATCGGCTGGGCATCATGAACGAACTCAACCAGCAGGCTGCGGGTATCCCTTGGGTCGATAATCTCTTCGATTGCAAATGCATGCGCCGTGCGAAATGGTGATTTCAGGTTGTTGAGCCTCGCTTCAATTTCTGCTCGTTTTGCATCCGGGTCCGGTGATGCTTCTATTTCGCGTTTGTAGGCCGCAAAAACACCACCCTCAATGTGCATGGAACCCCAGTTACCAGACGGCCATGCGAAGCGGCGGTACAAATTGTTGCCACCCCGGTAGTGCATCCCTCCTGCGACGCCATAGACCTGTCGGATAATGACGGTCATATAGGGCATCTGGGAAAGAGTCAGGATTGACGAGGCACGGGCACCAGCTCGGATGATGCCTTTGCGCTCTTCTTCCAGTCCGACCATAAACCCGGGTTCATCAGCAAGGTATAGAAGCGGCAAATGGAAGGTGTCGCATAGTTGAACAAGGCGGATTAACTTCTCACCGGCAGATTTATCCATGGAACCGCCCCGGGATTTTGGATTGTTGATCATGACGCCAACCGGGTAGCCATCTACACGTGCGAGGCCTGTAATTCTTGCTTTGCCAAAATGCGGCTGAATCTCAAAAAAGGAATCCGTATCCACCAGAAGATTTATCAGCTTTCTGGCGTCGTAAATTTTTCGTGAATCCCGTGGCATGAAATCAATAAGACTTTCTTCTCTGCGGTGTGGATCATCAAGTGGTTCAGATCGAGGCGGCATTTCCCAGACATTTTGTGGCATGTATGAGAGAAACTGACGGATCTGATTGATTGCGTCTTCCTCTGATTCTGCCAGGTTGGCGATGACGCCACTTTCTTTAACCTGTACGTCCTCGTTGCCAAGTTCTTCTTTTGAAATATCCACGCCAAGCGCGGCTTTGACCACAGGTGGCCCTGCAACAAATACCTGACTCGTTGACTTCACCATGACATTAAAGTGACAGAAGCAGGCCTGCACCGCAGGCAAGCCCGCAACGGAACCAAGAACGGCAGATACGACCGGAGCGCGGTGCAGCAACTCAACTTCCTGCACACGATCCATTGCGGGCAGATAGGTTCTGCCCATTTTTTCAAAACTCTTGACGCTGCCACCTGTGGCATCCAGTAGGCGTACATAGGGCATGCGTTCTATATAGGCTCGTTTGATCACAGCCCCTGCTTTGTCTGCAACGCCGCCATCTGCCGAACCACCACGAATGGTAAAATCACCACCGTGCACAGCAACCTTCCGATTGTTAATCTTGACGACACCGGCCACAGAATTTGAGGGAGTCAGGTTCCTGAGTTCGTTGCCGTCCCATTCCGGCGAACCGGCGAGTTTGCCTATCTCCGAAAATGAATCGGCATCAGCCAGCAGATCGAACCTTTCGCGAACAGTGAGTTTTCCGCGTCCCTTGTGAAAGGCGATTGAATCCTGACCACCCAACTCTTCTGCCATCTCATTTTGGCGTTTGATTTCATCGACATCTGATTGCCAGGACATGGAATCTTCCTTACTTGGTGATCTTGAAAGCGGTCAGCATAAACTACCCTCATGATTGCTGCACTAAATGTTGCAGGTAAAATCGGTATACTGATGAAGTGGTGTATGCCATGCCCGGAATTTGAAATTGAATCTCCAAGGTTGCCTGTCTGATATCCAGGCTTCTGATATCCAGGCTGATGTTGCGAAGGTACATGAGACGAGGCGATTGAATTATGCGCTAAGTGTGTGCTGGGCTAGAGGGGTCACTTCTGATACCCTCTGCAAAACAACAATCCAATGAGTAAGAGGAGTATCGATGACCTGGCGTCTGGTACTGATCTTCATTTCGATAATCGCAGGGTTGATCTTAAACCTGTCTGCTGCGGCGTCGACTCGGGATAAACCCCTATCCCGCGATATAAACAAAGAGAACGTTGAAACTTTTTTCGATGTTGCTTTCGAAACGCAGAAACTGGAGCATGAACTCGTTGGCGCAACTATTGTGGTTGTAAAGGATGGCGAGTTGATCTTCAAGAAAGGATACGGCTTTGCTGATCTTGATGAAAGAATACCGGTAGATCCGGATAAGCATCTTTTTAGAATTGCCTCTGTCAGTAAAACCTTTACATGGACTGCGGTAATGCAACTTGTAGAGCAGGGTAAACTGGATCTTGAGGCTGATATACAGACGTATCTTGATTTTGAGATACCTCAAACATACAAAGAGCCGATCCGCTTAAAAAATCTGTTGACGCATACACCGGGTTTCGAGGATCGTGGCTCAGGCGGGTTCGCAAGATCCAGCAATGAGGTCATACCTCTTGCAGATTATCTGCCTGCAAATCTACCCGCCAGGGTTCGATCTCCGGGCACCTTTATCTCGTATTCAAATTACGGCAGTGCAGTTGCGGGTTATATTGTTCAACGAGTTTCAGGGGTACCCTGGGCAGACTATGTTCAACAGAACATTCTTGACCCCCTGAAGATGACTGCAACCAATATCTACCAGCCCATGTCTGAAGCCCACGGCAAGGATCACGCAAAAGGCTATCGCTATAGTGCCGGGCAATTCAAAGCCACAGACTACTGGTTTGAACAGGAGACGCCAGCCGGGGTCATGAGTTCAACGTCGGCAGATATGGCCAGGTGGCTGCTACTGCATCTGAATGAAGGGAACCTGGATGGCATTTCAATCATTGAACCTGAGACAGCAAGACAAATGCAGTCTGTTCTGTTCAGGCAACATCCCGAAGGTCAACCTGTTTTGCACGGTTTCTATCGCAGTGATCAAAATGAAATTGAAGTTTTTGGGCACGGCGGTGACGTTAATCAATTTCACTCTAATATGAGTATCATTAGCGAACATAATCTCGGATTGTTTGTCAGTTATAACAGCGACCCGGCCAGTGTCGCGCGGTCAAATGTTGTGAGGTCTTTTATCAACTACTTTTTCCCTGCTGATTATCCCGAAGTTATTGAGCCAAACCCGGATGTGTCGTTAGATGAATATACAGGAACCTGGTCATCCACAAGGCGAAATCACTCAACTTTCGAAAGGCTGGCTCTAACGATCAACAGCCTGCAAATAAACAAAGCAGCAAACGAACTCCTGCTCTCTTTCGCATCCGGCACCTCCCGCTGGATTCCGGTCCAAAAAGACAGATTCAGGGCAAAATACTCGAATCGTTATTTGTTGTTTTACAGAGATAAGAATGACCGGGTCAGTCACTTTAGCTTTGAAGGAGGCATTGGATCGTTTGAGAAGATTCCCTGGTATGAGTCAAGGCAGGTTAATGGCTTGCTCTTCCTGTTTGTAGCTGTTGTGGCGCTGGTTTATCTGTTGAGGTTTGCCTACCTGAAAATACTTAACGGATATGTCGATAGTGAGATCTCATCCCTGGATAGATGGATAGCGGCGGGTACCTGCATAATCATGCTTTTTCTTATAATACGTCTTGCTATTGGCCTCACTGGTGATACAGATCAGTTTCTCTATGGGGTACCAACCTCTTTGTATTTCACGTTCACAGTTGCGCTTTTCCTGTTACCCCTTGTAGTGGTTGTTACCACGATCGGGGTCAGACAATGGGTGCTGGATCAGGGGCGATCAATTGAGAGGTTGAACTATAGCCTGTTGGTGGTTTCGGTTCTTGTACTCACCTATCTGATGTGGTTCTGGAATATCCTTGGATTCTATTTCTAACCGGGAGCAGTCATGAATCTTGATTTGCCTGACGCAACGATCAATGTTGAGATCGACGGACCAACAGATGCGCCGGTGATTCTGGCGTGGAATGGCTCTATGTGTACGCTCAGAATGTGGGACAAGGTTGTGCCCATCGTCACAGAAAGTTTCAGGTTCATCCGCTTTAATGTACGTGGGGCCGGAGATAGCTCGGTCGCAGCTAATCCAGATATTGAATACACCTTTGAGCAATATGCCAAAGATGCCAATTTTATACTGGATCACTTCGATGCCGATCGCTGTCATATATGGGCAATGGCCTGGGGGTCCCGTGCTGCGCTTGCTTATTGTTCAATAAATGGATCAAGGGTGATATCGGCTGCCTTGTTTGACGCGAATACAGGCCCGGCAGATGCCGCCGCGCAGCGAGAAGGCAGCAGAAAAGCAGTTAAGTTACAGGAGGCAGCCGGTATTGAAAGGGTTGGAAGACCAGAGGGCTGGAATCTGCACACTGATCCGACAAATGCCCAACTGGCAATGTCTGCTGCGGCAAAGTACGATTTGCCGGGCGCCGTCTCTGATCTCAAAATGCCGGTTCTGGTTGCAACGGGTGACCATGACCCTAATCTTGAACCGAGTAGAGAACTTGTGGCTAATCTTGCCGATGGACGATTAGTCGTGATGGAGAATGTTGGCCATGGTTCTGTCCTTCAGCGACCGGATCTAACGGCTAGAATCTTTCTAGAATTTCAAACTTCAATCGGTGGTTAATTGAGGCTGGTTTCAACCAGGTTACCGGTAGATCTAGCTCTGCTTAATTAAATAACAACAATCAGGAGACAGACATGCAACGTCTTATAGTTTTAAGTATCCTCATTCTGGTGCAGCCGATCAGCGTTGCCCTGGCGGATAGTCATGTATCGTATCTGGTGTCGCCAGAAACAAAGAAACTCAATCTGCCGTTCTCAGATGGCGTCAGGGTTGGCAATATGATTTATATGTCTGGCCAACTGGGTGTCACACCGGGTAATTTCAAGCTGGTCGAAGGTGGCATAGAGAAGGAAACCCATCAGATTTTCAGGAACATGATCAGCTTGCTTGAGAAAAATAATTCTTCGCTGGCCAATATAGTGAAGTGTACGGTGATGATGGGTGATATTGGAGAGTGGCCGAAATTCAACAAGATTTATGTAACCTATTTCCCTGGTGACAAGCCAGCGAGATCGGCTTTTGGCGCCAACGGTCTGGCGTTGGGGGCAAGTGTCGAGATGGAATGCTGGGCTGTGGTGAATTAGGTTAGGTGGCGATCTCCCGTCTGATTTCGTCGATTGCACCTAACAGATTGTCTAGCTGAGGTTCGGTTACCATGATATGCAGTGATAATCGATTGGCATCCCAGCCAATTTCTTCATGAGTTACATTCCTGATATAAATCTGGTGTCGATTCCATAGCAGATCTGTGAGAGCTTCGGTCTCGATGCCGGGGACCTTGAATGCGACAAGTCCGGCTCTTAGCCGCGGGTCTTCAGAGACAAATACTTCAACACCATCCATTGCCTGCAGTGCCAGCCTTGCTTTATCTGCAAGGTAACGGTCACGTGATTCAATAGCAGCAGGACCAATACTATTATGAAACTGAACAGCCGCATTAATCGAGATTCCTGCTGCATAGTTGGTTGAGCCGTGGGATTCATATCGCTGGGCAGTCGTCCCCCTCTCTGAGTCATCCTCGGCACCATACATGTTTTTGCCGTTGACGGGACCCGAATAAACTGATGGCCAGATTCTGTCCTGAAGCTCTTCACGAACGAAAAGAAATCCGGTGAGTTGGGCTGCCAGCATCCACTTGTGGCATGCCCCCGCATACATATCACATCCGAGATCCTTAACATCGAGCGCCATCATGCCAGGCGGGTGGGCACCATCCACCAGTGTGAGAATTCCTTTTGACCTGGCCATCTCACAAATTTCCTTGACGGGCATCACACAGCCGTTTGTATAGTTAACGTGGCAAATACTGATCAACCTCGTTCGACGGGTGATAGCAGCCTCGATTGCATCAACGATGACATCAGGACGTTCAGCCGGTTGAAATTTTTGGGCTGAGAGATCGACAACGACCGGCACTGTGCCGGAACGTGCACATCTTAGGTTAACAGGTTGTGCGCCGCCGGAGTGATCGTGATTTGTATAGATGATCTCATCGCCAGGTTTTAGATCCGGGCCATTGGTACCGATTGCCATTCCTTCAGTCGTATTGTTAGTCAGTGCGAGTTCATTGTCTTTGCAGCCAACAAAATCAGCCAGGCTGTGTCGTACACTGGCTTTGAATTCGCTGTTGTAGACGTGTTTTGCATAACTGAGACGGTCTTCATTTGCCTGTCGGATCGATTCAATCTGGGCTTGATAGACGCTCAGGGGAGAGGGACCTCGGGTACCTGTGTTCATATAGGTCAAGCCGGGTCTCAACATGAACTGGTTGGCAACCCATCGCCAGTAGGATTCATCATCCGGCTCAGGAGGTGAGTTGTCTGTAGCCGCTGCGTGGGCATGGCTGAACGATCCGGATAACGTCCCTGATAACAGCGCACCCGTAGCCAGCGTACCAATAGTTCGATTCAGAAAGCTTCGCCTGGTAAGAGAACTCAGATCTTCGTAGCGCTGGTCGGTGTCGATCAATCGATCAATGTCTTGCATAGTACGCTCCTGCACGCTGGTTCTAATGCTCTGCCGCTTATTTATGTCGCTGAATTCCCGCATTGACTTGTCTGGTTCTGACTCCCTAACTTATCACGTCTGCATAGCAGTTCAAATTCTGGTGTTGTTACAATCTTCGCCCCGATTCGTGTTATCGTTCTCGATCCGGTCTTTACTCGTCTCTGAGGGAGGACTCAAATCAATGTTGTGAAGACTTTTGTCGAAAAGAAGTATGGTTGTGTTAAAAGAAAAGATGATAGCTGGCAAGATCTTGTATAAAGGATTATTACTTCTGGCAGCCGTTCTCCCGGCAATAAACACGGTAGGTGAAGAGCCCTCAGAGGATTCTAATGCCATAACTGACACAGTCATCAGACCGACATCCCCGCCAGTCGCTCATGCGCTCGAACTCTACACCGCCCCTGTTCTCGACGGTATCATCACCAACGACTCTGCCTGGAGACATCAGCAGGCCATAAGCGGTTTCTGGCAGACAACGCCAGACGAGGGGCAGCCTGCGACTCAGAAGACGGAGGTTTTCGTTGGATATACAGATGACACCCTGTACATAGGCGTTATCTGTTATGACGAGAATCCAGAAAAGATCATCGTAGTTGACAGTCGACGGGACTCCTCCCTTGATGAGACTGATAGTTTTCGAATCATCCTCGATGGATTCAGGGATCGCCAGAATGGACTCGTATTCGGGACCAATGCTGCCGGTGTTGAATACGACGGTCAGGTAACCAAGGAAGGTACCAGCCAGTTTGGATCGGGTGGCGGCGGATTCAACCTGAATTGGGATACTACCTGGTCGGTCAAAGCTGCAGTATCGGACATTGGCTGGAGCGCAGAATTCGCTATCCCGTTTAAGTCACTCCGATACGGTACCGATGCTGTACAGACCTGGGGGATAAATTTCCAGCGTGATATCAGCAGAAACAATGAAACATCTTTCTGGTCGCCACTTGACAGGCAATATAATCTCTTTCGAATATCTGAAGCTGGCACGATAGAGAACCTCAAGGTTCCCAAGCAAAGAAATCTGAAACTCACACCTTACGGCGTGGGGAAAAGAACTGATGGTGGTGGGCTGCCCAGTGATACGGATTATGAATTTGGCTTTGATCTCAAATATTCAATCACACCGAGTCTCACACTGGACGCTACCTATAATACGGATTTTGCCCAGGTAGAAGTTGATGAGTTTCAGGTAAATCTTGATCGATTCAGTTTGTTCCTGCCAGAGCAGCGGCCGTTTTTTCTGGAGAATGCCGGTCAATTTGCCGTTGGTGTACCCAGGCAGGCAGAACTTTTCTTCTCGCGGCGAATCGGGATCGGGCCAAATGGTGAGCAGATCCCAATTGATGGTGGCGTTCGACTTTCCGGGAAGATAGGCAAGAGCACGAACGTTGGTTTTCTGCAGATGCGATCCGAAGGACTCGACGGCATTGCGCCTGCTAACGATTATACAGTGGCTAGAGTAAGCCGTGAATACAGCAATCGGTCATCGCTCGGTGTAATCTTCGTTAACCGCGATGGAGATGGCGGTTTTGGTCTGGATGATGACGATGACTATAACCGTACGTTTGGTCTGGACGGCAGACTTGGCATTGGCAAGGATGCGGCGCTTTCCGGTTTTATTGCAAAAACTGATACGCCGGGATTATCCGGTAAAGAGCACGCATTAAGGCTTGGGCATGAGTACAACTCTGAAACCTGGTCCACTCAGGCATCCTATACTGAGGTGGGCGAGAACTTTAATCCTGAGGTTGGCTTTCTCACCAGGCGAGACTACAGGCAGGTAAATATGTTTGCGCTGCGTCGGGTACGGCCGGATAATTTATGGGGACTGCATGAGTTGAGACCTCATGCCCTCTATCGTGGCTTCTGGAATTTTGATGGTCTCTGGGAGACGGGTTTCCTGCATCTGCATATGCCAGTCGAGTGGAGAAACGGATTTGAATTCGGCACGGCGGTCAACTTTCTTCATGAAGGGGTCGATCAAGCATTTGAGATAGTCAGTGGCGTGACTGTGCCCGAAGGGAAGTACGACGAGAACGAGGTTATCCTGTCGGTTGAAACCGATGAAAGCAACCCCTTAAGTTATAGTCTGAGTACAACCGTCGGTGGTTTTTTTGGTGGTCATCGGGTGGCGGTTGAACCTGCGATTCGATACAGGATCGGTGATACCTTCAATTCTGAGTTCTCCTGGGCTTACGATGATATCGATTTGCCAGGAGGTGATTTTCGAGTTGGCCTGGGCAGGTTAAGACTCTCATACTCCTTCACGCCGAAAATGTCATTACAGGCACTGGTCCAGTACAATGAACGGGATGATGTACTGGCAACCAACCTGCGTTTCGCCTGGCTAAGTTCGGCTGATACGGGGTTATATATCGTCTACAATGAAGTGGATGACAATGGCTTTGGCGCCCCGGGAGAACCGAGGCGAGAATTCATAATAAAATATAGCCGCATACTGGATTTGTTGTAAGTATACCTTGGTGACTACCAAGAGTGAGAGACCTTGAGCCCTGTCAGGAGCAGTTAGCATTCTGCAGCAATCAGGTAGTTACGAAAACAGGTTAAAAGACTGGCACAGGAGACGATAGTGGCTGGTGAAACACCGATTCTTGTTAACAATCCCACCTTACTCGATCAGATCGATGCTGGCCTTATCGGCAGGGAAGAATTTGAGCATGAGGTAATCAATCAGGTCTATTCGGGACTGCACCGTTATTGTCAGATTCCTGGGGGATATCAGCATTGCGAACTGGCTACCCGTCTATTGGACCTTGATGGGATGACAGATGAGGAGTTGAGAATTCTGCTACGCCATCCGCCCCCCGAAATTGTGAACCCGTCGCCCTCCCACCTGAAAGCCATTGAGTTATTTGATCTTTTATTAAGCAGTGAATCAATCGTCTGTGATCACGGGGACCCTCTTAGCCCGACTATAGGGGCATATTTGTATGGCCCACCCGGTGCAGGCAAGACCCATTTGATGGCAGCCTATGGCAGACAGGTGAAGAAGCTGCTCGATGAGAAGCTTGATCATGTAAGGGAGATGATGGGAGATATAATTGAAAAAGCTTATTCAAAATATATTTTCCGGCAGGCATCAGAAGCTGAGTCCGATGATGATAGTATCGGATATCTAACGATATCAGACAGTGGTGCCGGTGAAATCAGCCAGTCGATGTCACCTGCAGACGAGTTCTGG
Source organism: uncultured Pseudomonadales bacterium (assembly GCA_964548025.1). Taxonomy (GTDB): domain Bacteria; phylum Pseudomonadota; class Gammaproteobacteria; order Pseudomonadales; family Azotimanducaceae; genus JAHRVQ01. The sequence continues at coordinate 6,227 of CAZJRI010000121.1, read as the reverse complement.
TCAACCATCGGGGAATTTCAGAACCGAATCAGCAACCATAAATATCAGCCTACCGACCTGATTTACATCGGATTCAAGGAACTGATCGAGGTATGCAAGCATTCATCTGAGCGGTCAGAGGCTATGTCTGCACTGGAAAATGCAAGAATCGTATTTATCGACGATGTTCATCCGCAGGGTGATGCAGAGCAGATACAGATAGTATTGCACTTATTGGAGCGTCGATACGAGTTGGGTCGGGCGGGTACATTTTTAACCACCAACCTGAATACAGATGAGTTAGGCGGTGGTGACAAAATGCTTGGAAGCAGGTTGCTAAGCAGATGTGCAGAAACACTGGTAACGATTGACTTTTCAGATTGTGACGACTGGCGTCAGAAAGTGAAATCCAAAAGGGTGAAACTTGTCGAAGATGAGCTTGAGAGACGTATGGCCAGACACCAGCATCGTGAAACAACACTGGATTCGGAGTTGGTTGAAAATCAGGATGAGGATAAATAAGCCCGGGATACTCGTTCCTACCAGGTTTCACCAAAAGGTCTGATCACTGACTCGAATGTCCAGGCGGATCGAGCCTGATGCGCGACCTGCCATACGTGTTCAGCGATATCATCCGGATAGCAGAAAAAGTCGTCGGGTTTGTCCTTGAATCTCTTTCTCGTCCACTCAAGGCTGATCACAGCGTCAATAGCGACATAGGCAACGTGTATACCTTTTGGACCAGAGGCACGCGCAATAGATTCTGCCAGGATTCGTTGCGCGGCTTTGGTGGGTGCAAAACCTGAAAAGTTTGCCTTACCCCTGAAAGCTGAAGTATTCCCGGTACAGATGAGAGCGCCTTTTTCTGCTTCAATCATGTGGGGAGTCAATTCCTGAGCGAGTTGTAGCAATGCCAGAACATTAACATCAAAATTCTTTTGAAGGGTTTGTCTTTCGATATCCAGATATTCACCGAATGCGCCACCCACCGCGTTGTGAATGACAATTTCAGGATGACCGAGGTCAGCGACAATCTCGCTGATGGTACTGCTGAGCGCTTCCGGTTCAGCAACATCACAGGGATAGGCATGGGCATTATCAATTTCACTTGCAAGACTCGTAATTCTATCTGCATTTCTTGCTAGCATGGCTACCTCGTAGTGACCGGCAAAGCGTCGGGCAAGCGCGCTGCCCGTACCCGGCCCGACGCCGGTAATTAGACACACAGGTTTCATTTTATTCTCCATCTCTCAAATTTGTGACGCGGCGTTCAGCTTATCGTCTTAACCTGGTAACTCCCGGATCGTTCATCGAGTTCAAGCTTAACGAGACCTCTATGCTCAGCCTCTTCGAGTAAATCGCTGAAAGATCTCACACCGTAAACGCGTTCGTTGAAGCCTGGCTTTCGACGTTTGATCGCCTGTTTAATCATTGATCCCCAGATATTTTTCCGGTCGCCATAATCGGCATAGAGTGCTTCTACGGTTTCGAGTATCAGATTAATCGGCGCATCAAGAGGGTCATCTTCTGCTTTTTTGTTGACTGATTTCCGGCTCTTCTCGTCTTTCTTAGCGGTTTTTTGTTTTGTACTTTTCTTCTTTCTTTTCGTTGTGGTCTGATTGTCCTGAACCAGATCATCATAGTATATAAACTCATCACAATTGTTTGTGAGCAGATCTGAAGTGGAATTTTTGACGCCGATACCAATGACAAATTTTGAATTTTCTCTTAATTTGCTGACCAGCGGTGAGAAATCGGAATCGCCGCTGATCACAACGAAGGTATCGATATGTTCCTTTGTATAACAAAGGTCCAGCGCATCCACCACCATTCGGATATCGGCTGAATTCTTGCCGGACTGCCGGGTATGGGGTATCTCGATCAGTTCGAAAGAGGCCTCGTGCATTTCTGCTTTGAATTCCTTGTAGCGGTCCCAATCGCAGTACGCCTTCTTGAATACGATACTGCCTTTCAGCAGGAGCCTCTCCAGAATTAGCCGGATATCAAATTGCGCAATTTTGACATCGCGTACACCGAGTGCGACGTTTTCAAAGTCACAGAAAACTGCCATGTTCAGATCGTCGCTGTCATTTGTCATGCTGGTCTTCCCGGTAGGATTACGGTTCCCTGAGTTATTTAGCTTTTACCGGATCAAACCAGAATTAGCCACTATTGATTCGAGTTCAGGGATAATTCATATTCTCAAGCCGGATTGTCGCAGAGGAGGAAGCGTGAAATGGGAAGAGAGTTTTTTATTACCGATGTTTTTAACGAAGGGGCGTTCAGTGGCAATCAGTTGGCAACGATAACCGATGCGGAAGATCTGACTACTGAGGAGATGCAATCTATAGCACGGGAGTTTAACTTCTCTGAATCAACCTTCATCATTGGAGGTGATATCACCAAGGGATATGACGTGCGGATTTTTACACCAACTGACGAGTTACCTTTTGCGGGACATCCAACACTGGGAACTGCCTACCTGATAGAAAATCAGATTGAAAAGTCAGGCTTTGACAAACTGGATCTTAATCTGGGCGTAGGGAAGATAACCGTTACCTTTGCTGATGACGGTGTCCTGTGGATGAAACAGCGGTCTCCCGAATTCGGTAAGATAGTGAGTCGAGAGCTAGTTGCCGATGCGCTGGGGTTGACGCCGTCTGATATCAAAGAAGATTATCCAGCCCAGTTTGTGTCGACTGGCCTTGAGTTTCTTGTTGTTCCCCTTTCTTCAATGGACGCGCTAAAGAGATGTGAACTCAGAAAGTCCCTTGGACTCGGCACATTTGTTTTCTTTGACGAAGGTTATAGTAAAGCGCAGTCAATCTCGGCTCGGATGTTCGCTCAAGGTGCAGGTATTGCAGAAGATCCTGCAACGGGCAGTGCCAACGGCTGCCTTGCAGCCTATCTGGTTGAGCATGAGTTTTTTGGCTCTGACCAGATTGATTTGATGGTTGGCCAGGGCTACGAAATCAACCGACCATCTACTTTGTACCTTGTTGCCAACAAAAAGGACGGTGAATTTGATATAAACGTTGGGGGTCGGGTCAATTTGATCGCCAAAGGTGAGTTGCTGATCTGATAATGGCCGGAAGAGGCTGATTTTAACTATTTTATTAAGGAGATAGAAATGCCACTTAAAGTACTGGGAGCCGGATTTGGTCGAACGGGCACGCTGTCCATGAAAATGGCATTGGAACAGCTTGGATTTGGTCCGTGCCATCACATGATGGAAGTATTTGGCAAGCCGGATCACATAGCTCTATGGCTCGCGGCAGGGGTGGAAAAGAATGCCGACTGGGAAGAAATTCTTGATGGTTACAATTCAGCCGTCGACTGGCCGGTCTGCTACTTCTGGAAGGAACTCGCTGAACTGTATCCGGATGCAAAAATCATTCTTACAAAAAGAGATGCTGATAAATGGTTTGACAGCGCAAGTTCTACTATTTTTAAGGTGATGGAGGCGGCCAAAGACGATCCCAATGGCCAGATGGCACGCACCCTCATCATGGAGAATACATTTGGCGGAGATTTGACTGATCGAAAAAAAGCTATCGATGTATTCAACAAACACAATCAGGAAGTTGTGGATACCATACCCGGTGAGCGACTGCTTGTTTTTGAAGCGTCCGAGGGTTGGGGGCCACTCTGTGAATTTCTTGAAGTGCCTGTGCCGGATACAGATTTTCCAAGGGTCAATACGACAGAGGATTTTCAACAGAAATTTACGGGATAGGTGCTCGGTGAATATGGATAGCAAATGGAGACTCAGCTGTCGTGAATAATACAGGCCCAAAACAGCCGGAAATATCACCACACGCTATCGCGATTGGCGTAGAACTTGTTGAATCAGGCGATAGAAGATGTAAATTCAGGGTGCCTTATGCTGAGCATCTTGTTGGTGACCCGGATACTGGTGTTCTGCACGGAGGCGTGATAACAGCAACGCTGGATAATGCCTCTGGTCTTGCCGTTCGATGTCATGAAGATTGGGCAGAAGGACAGAGTATGGCAACCCTGGATATCAGAATTGACTACATGAAACCGGCCGAACCCGGGGTGGACCTGATTGTCGAGGCACTCTGCTACAAAATCACCAGGAATATTGCATTTGTGCGTGGAACAGCACATCAGGGTGACCAGGATGAACCCGTCGCGACATCTGTGGCTGCTTTTATGTTGGGGACACCGAATGTCCAGGGCCGGAATTTGTGAAAATACTCGAAGAATTCAGAAAAGAAGACAGTGAGACAGATATGCAGGCTGTCATCGACCAATTGCCTTATGCCCGATTCCTCGGTATAGAAATTGACAGAAAAGGCACCGAGTATACGACGATATTGCCATTCAATGACAAACTGGTAGGCAACGTAAACTTGCCAGCTATCCATGGGGGTGCCATCGGCGCATTTCTTGAGATCACGTCCGTTATCCAGTTGCTTGCAGATACTGCTGTTGAGCGCCTGCCAAAGACGGTTGACATCTCAATCGACTATCTTCGATCTGGTCGCCCGGCGGATACCTTCGGGCGTGCTATCGTTACACGTCAGGGGCGCCGAGTTGCCAATGTGCGAGCTGAGATCTGGCAGGAGGAAAAAGCAAAGCCGATCGCAGCATCTCACGGTCAGTTTTTATTGACGCCTGGCTGACGCTCGCCGCCTTTTAATTGATATTGATGAGACACTGCCACCATGCAAAACTGTTGGATTAATGAATCGATCTCTCGCTAAAAAAAATGCGATTACCTGCTTTCCCCGCAATGGGGAGATTACAGCGCGCCGGAAGCCCACCCATGTTCAAGAGTGAGGATTTCACCGCAAAAACTGCATTGACCGCAGCCAGGGCATTGGCTGGCACACTGGCGCGTCGCACCCATATAAGGGTTATCTATGGTGAAGAGCAACGCGTCTCAGGATCACTCGGGCAGGCTGTTAATCTGCCTGGCATAACCTATCGACTTGAAAGCCGTTCAACAAAGCAAAGAGAACGCGGCCTGGCGGAGTTCAGGGCGCTCTGGGATACACTCTCCGCACCAACATGCAATTCGGTTCTGGATCAAATGGGCTGGTATGATCCCAACGAGTTGCAATGGGAAGATCAACGTTCCAATCGCAGACCTGATTTTTCTGAAGATGATTGAGACCGGGGATTGTCGGCGATTAGCAGGCACCTTAATCTCTTGTACATAGCTGTATCGGGAAATTAGCCCGGCAGGTGCTGCCTGGCTAAAAGATCAGGAAAATGAAGTTTGAATGAGATCAACAGGCAGAGAATTCCAACTTTCAGACTGGCGGGTTTTGCTGCACCTGCTTTTTCTCTGAGCGCACTCGGGCTCCCGATTGTTGTAATCCTGCCACCTTTGTATGCCGAACTGGGCCTGAGCCTTACATTGGTGGGCACGATTTTTATGCTTACCCGTGTATTTGATGTAGTTACTGATCCCCTGTTTGGCATACTTGGAGATAGTTTCGACTCACCCGTGGGAAGGCGAAGGATAGCGATTGTGGCAGGCACCCCGGTACTGGTACTCGGTGCCTATTGGGTGTTTTTCCCGGCCGAACCGGTCTCAGCCCCAACGCTGCTCATCTCACTGCTTTTGCTCTATGTTGGCTGGACGATGGTTACCCTGGCACATACGGCGTGGGCGAGTGAATTGTCATCAGACTATGATGAGCGATCGAGAATCATGGGCGCTATCCACTTCATTGGATTGATTGGTTCCATAGCCGTTATGTTAGCGCCTGCGGCAGTCGACTATATTTACGATGCGGCTGATATGAGGAAGCGTGGGGAGGTAATGGGTTATATTGTACTCATCACATTGCCGTTATTTGTCCTCATATCGATCAGCCTGGTTCCCGATAAAGTCAGCAGATCCGGTGGCCAGACCGAGTGGCGCGATGCGATGACGGCCTTCTTCCGGAACAGAGCATTGCGAAGATTGTTAACCGCTGATTTTCTGCTGGGTTTTCAATCCGGTATCAACGGTTCAGTCCATTTCTTTTTTGTCGCTCACGTACTGGATTTGCCCAAGGCGGCAAGTCTCTATCTTATTTTTATGTTCGTCAGTGGTTTAGTCTGCGTACCCTTGTTCGTGCAGCTCAGCTACCGGATAGGAAAGCATCGCACACTCTGTTGGGGTGCAATCATGTCATCGATATCCACTGCCAGTTTGTTCTTTATTCCCTCTGGTGCTTTCTGGATTGCGTCAATCGTCTTTGTGACGATCGGATTCATGTTTGGCGCGA
>CAZJRI010000120.1:2499-16247 GCA_964548025.1 uncultured Pseudomonadales bacterium | reverse complement strand
AGTGTCTCTTAGCTCGAAGGACTAACTGTCCAAAAGGTTTTGACGACGTACAGCCAGGGGTTATAGTATGTGTCTTTGTTTTCAGAAGAATTTCATTGCAATCACTATTCTCAGATTCCAGGTTCCTGGCAGTTGTTGCCATATTGATGATGGCAGCAACCGGATTCTATCTGTATCAGCAGAAACAGGCTTCTGAGCAGCCCATTGTTGTCGCGAAACCAATAGAGCCTGAACCCAAGAAAACAAAGCAGGTTGTCATCATAAAAGCCTATGTCACTGTCTGCGAAAAGCTATCAGTTGCAATGCCACTCGATACAGGCGTAACCAGTACCTCGGAAGACACCAGGGTGATGAAGGGATATGTGGAGAATCGCGGCAATACACCAGTTCACTTCGTTGAAGTCAGGTTGATGTGGCTGAATGACAAAAAGCGAGTTCTTCAGGAAGACGATATGTTCGCCGTGACGGAAGCACCTCTTATGCCAGGTGAAAAGGCCTACTTCCAGTCAACCCAGCGGAATATCCTGATTCAGAAGTGCAATGTAAAAGTGAACGACTGGTGGGTCTATCAGCAAAAAGAAGAAGATGCCAAACCGGAAGCAACACCAGAACCTAGCGAATAGCTCGCGCGAGCCCTTTCTCCGCAAGATCAGCCCACAACTCGGCGGGTAATATCAAATCGATAAGTGAGAGATTGGTATTCACTTCCTCTTCCGACCACATTCCCGGAATCACCGCGACAACAGCAGGGTGCAAGAGTGGATACTGAAGCGCCGCTGCCCGCATGTCGACCCCATGTCGATCACAGATTTCTCTAATCAACCCTGCCTTCTCCCATCGTTGATCGTCCACGGGTTTGTAGTCATAGGTCGCCCGCTTGCGGTTTTTCGTCGCAAGCAGGCCAGAGTTAAAAGGACCGCCTATTATGATCGAAACCTGCTTCTCGAGACATCTGGGTAGAAATTCATCGAGCGGTTCCTGTTCAAGTAGAGTGAACCTGCCCGCAAGCAGAAAACAGTCCACGTCAAAATCGTCAAGAACCCTGTTGCAGACCTGCCATTCATTGACGCCAAGTCCAAAGGCCCCGATTCGCCCATTGCTTTTCATTTCTGACAGCGCAGGAAGAATGCCTTCTGCTGCCTTTTTATAGACATTCTGCTGGTCATTACCGTGAGTCCAGGTATCGATATCATGACAAAGCAGAATATCCACGCGTTCAAGTCCCAACCGATCAAGACTCATCTCAAGCGACTGTTTCGCTGCAGCATAACTGTAGTCATATCTGACCGAGAATGGTTCTTCATCACGCATAGCCTGATCACGAATGCCTTCGCCAATCGGTACCAGCAGACGACCAGCCTTGGAAGAGAGGATAAATTGATCTCTCTCGAGGGTAGACAGAAAAGCACCTATCCGTCTTTCAGATAGACCATGACCATAAAGTGGTGCTGTATCGAAGTACCGAATCCCACCATCGTAAGCAGATCTGAGAATGCCCAGGGCTTCTACCTCGCTGATACGCTTGCCCACTGCGCCCAGTGGTGCACCACCGAAGCCAAGGCAGGTCACCTCAATTTCAGTTTGACCTATCTTGTTCAGCTTCAGCGGCATGGAGTGCCTTTCATGAGGTGCCTTTAACGCTGGGCCAGATGATTCATATCCGATGCAACTGTACAGGGACTTCAGCGATACCACGGATGAAATTACTCGGCAGTCGCCGGACGTCTCCGACCAGTTCTATCATCCTGAATCGTTTATGGATTTCTTCCCATAAGACTCTCAACTGCATTTCTGCAAGCCGATTGCCCATGCACCGATGAATGCCAAAACCAAATGCAACGTGAGCGCGGGAGTTCTTACGATCAATTTTTAACCTGTTTGCATCTTCAAAGACCGATTCGTCGCGATTACCCGAGAGGTACCACATAACAACCTTGTCTCCTTCGCGAATCTTCTTACCACCAAGTTCGAAATCCTGGGTCGCAGTACGTCTCATGTGAATCACGGGTGTCTGCCAGCGCACCATTTCTGCAACCATATTGGGTATCAATCCCGGGTTGTCCCGAAGTTTTTGATACTCATCCGGGTACTGATTCAGTGCAATCACGCCACCGCTGATACTATTGCGCGTTGTATCGTTGCCGCCAACAATCAGCAGCAGGATATTCCCGAGAAAAAGAAGCGGGTTTTCCAGCATGTCCTTTGTATCCTTGCCGTGCGCCAGCATCGAGATGAGGTCGAATTTTGGTTCAGCGGCTGCCCGCTCATGCCAGAGTTGCATAAAGGTCATTGCGCACTCTTCCAGACCTTCTTTACGTTCTTTCATATCAACTTCTATCCCTGTAATCTGCGGGACGGCAGTTGTGATATCAGACCAATAGACAAGTTTTCGACGATCTTCATACGGGAAGTCAAACAGCGTAGACAACATCCTCGCTGTGAGTTCGATAGAGACCTTATCAACCCAGTTAAATGTCTCCCCCACCGGTAGACTCTCAAGGATATCTATCACCCGTTCCCGAATCAGTGGTTCCAGGTTCGCAAGATTGGTCGGTGCCACAGACGGCGCAACCGTCATCCTCTGCTGATCATGTCTGGGAGGGTCCATCGATATAAAATTCTCGATCTCAACCTCGTGTTCTTCGTTTTCATCAGCATCAGGAATGGCAATGCCGCCTACCTCAGATGAGAATACCTTATGGTTGGTATCAACAGCCTTGATATCCGCATGACGGGTGATTGCCCAATACCCGCCATTTGCACTCTCTGAACAGTAATGCACCGGGTCTTCTTTTCGGAGTCTTGCAAACCATTCATGCCAGTCGTCATTCTCATATAGCTCGGGGCGACTCACGTCTATTTCGTCTATTGGTTGACTCGCTGCTTCAGGGATGGCGCTCATTTCAGTCTCCAGGATTTTCAGGATTATTAACCCGGGTAAATAGAACACCTTTTCTCACAATTGGCAATCCCGCTTAATATAAAGCCTGACCAAATATGATAGTATGAAGTCCTTTATGATCATCCGTATCACTCATTTATCTCTGAGGTCATCATGAGAATTACAACCCGATTTTTCCTGATTATATTTATCTCTTCGCTCTCAGTTCAGGTGCTTTCGGATGTACCCAGACGGTTGGATCAGAGCGACTTCAGAGGAGGTATCTACCAGAGCAATGACTTTTATATCGCAGGCCAGCCCCTCACAACAGAATCCCTGCAATGGCTGAAAAGAGAAGGCATCACAACGGTTGTTAACCTTCGAACGGACAGAGAAATGGCGAATCCGGACTCCACCCCCATTGACGAAGCGACATTGCTGACTGAACTGGGCATCAAATATGTCAGCATCCCATCCGGCGGAAATTCTACCCCGCATTCACCTGCCGTTCTGGACGGATTTGCAAAGTCAATGGAGAATAATCCGGGGAAAACCCTGCTGCATTGCTACAGCGGGCGACGGGCAACCCACCTATGGGTTGCATATCTGTTGAAATACAAGAATTTACCGATTGCAGAAGCCATGCAACTGGGAAGAGCTGCAAATTTCGGTAAACAGCCCATCGAGGCTTATCTTGAAGGTGAACTCGAATTCAGCTATTTACCCAAAACTGAAAACTAAGAAGAACGGAAATAACGAACCAAATTACTGAAGAACCTGGAGAAAAAAATGGCCGGTAGCTACCCCGAAAGAATGAATCAATACGCACAACAGGTGATGGGATTTAAGATAGGCGAAATGGTCTCTCTTCTCATTCATATAGGCGACGAATTAGGTCTCTATAAGGCCATGTCGGGTAAAGAGAGCGTAAGCGCAAAGGAGCTTGCCGAGATAACCGGGTTAAATGAACGATGGCTCCTGGAATGGCTGCGTGGCCAGGGTAGTGCTGGAATTCTGAACCATCTTGGAAACGAGAACTTCCAGTTACCTGATGTTGCTGAAGAAGCTCTCCTGAATAGCGAGAGCCCGGCTTATCTATCCGGTTTCTTTTTCAGGCCCCCGTCTCACGAGATAATCGACCGCACCATTGATGCCTTTAAAACCGGTATCGGTGTCAGTTGGGGGGATCATGGAGATGGCGCGTCACACTTTCTTTGTAGATCAAATAAACCCTTTCATCTGCTTCTTCCTGAAGAGGTAATTCCGCTTATTGACGGCATGGCCGACAGGCTGGCTACTGGTGCCCGGGTTCTGGATATTGGATGCGGCTCGGGTCATGCAGCGAGCGTTCTGGCAGCAGCGTTTCCAAAATCACACTTTACCGGCATCGACCCTGCAGCCAATATGATTGCACAGGCAAATGAAAATTATAAACATCTCCCCAACGTGCAGTACGAGGTGGGCTACGGTGAAACCATCAATGCATCAGATCAATACGACCTGGTGACCACATTTGATGTCATGCACGATATGACAGATCCTGACGGGACCATGCAGGCAGTTCGAAGCGCAATCAAGGACGATGGAGCCTGGTTGATAAAAGACATCCGCTCCCATGATACGTACGAAGAAAATCTAGAGAATCCCGTTGCACCCATGATGTACGGTTTCTCAGTGCTTTATTGCATGTCATCTGCAATGTCAAAACCTGACGGCGCGGGTCTGGGTACGCTTGGATTCCCGCCTGCGGTTTGCGAAAGAATGGGGGCAGAAGCAGGATTTGCCCGGTTCAAGCACCTTGAATTCGAGGCTGATCCTTTCAATAATTTTTACGAATTGCGCCCCTAACTAATTATGATGCTGCTATGATTCCTTCCTTTTTCATTACAATTCAGCAATGAGAGGTAAATCATGGCCATCTATGACGCTGTCACAGCGCTCCCCAACGGCGAACCAGGGCCATGGGGAGAACCGGTCAAGATCAGCTACGACAAACGCGATGTATTGCTATACGCGGTCGGGATTGGGATTCGCGATCTGAGCTTCGTCTATGAAGGCCATGAAAAGTTCAGTGTTTTCCCCACTTTTCCCATTCGATGGGGAGGTGCAGGTGCACCGGTTGACCTGTCTTTAATTCCGTCCTCTCCGGGTCCCCTCAATATAGACGCTGAACGCTATCTCGAAATGATCAAACCTCTGCCTCTTGAAGGCGAGGTTACGGTACGCTCGAGGCTAATCGGTGCGCATCCGAGAGGAAAAGGCAACGGATTCGTCGAATTTGAAAGTACCGTTTCAGACGACAGTGGTGATGTTTGTATCAAAATGATTAACGGTTCGTTCAGACGTGGTGTTGAAGCACTGGGCGACATCGAGCCATTTGAAGGCACAGGGCAGACATTCTCGCAGAAAATCACCGTCCCGGACAAAGCTGCAGAGACAACAGTGAACGCCTTGATTCCCGATAATCAGGCTCATATCTACCGTTTGTCAGGTGATTACAATCCATTGCATATTGATCCTGCGTCTGCCAAATTCGGCGGGTTTGATGAGCCCATTCTGCACGGTTTATGCACTTTCGGTCATTGCGGCCAATTGCTGCTTGAGGCTTTATGTGACAACGACGCCAGTCGATTCAAAAAAATAAAGGTACGATTTTCGTCACCCGTATTTCTGAACGATACATTGAATATTCTGGCCTGGGATGACGGACCGGGTCGTGTCATTTTCGAGGCAAGGGTGGACGACAAGGTAGTCGTTTCAAACGCGTACTTCGAATACAGCGAATAAGAATAATTTAACCAGACCCGATTCAACACATGCAATCAATCAGCCATAGACAAAAAGAATCCAACTACCTATGACAAAAGATGAAGATCACAAGCACAATTTTCATACCCATACCTACCGTTGTAAGCACGCACAAGGTGATATCGCAGACTATTGTGAAGAAGCGATCAGAAGAAATATGAAAACCCTGGGATTTTCGGATCACTCGGCATTACCGGATGACCGATGGATTCAGGCGAGAATGTCAATCGCAGAACTGCCGGAATATGCAGCGGCGATTGATAAGGCAAAAGAAGATTATCCACAACTGCGAATTCTGAAAAGTATGGAATGTGAATACATACCAAAATTCCGATCCTGGTATGAGGATGAATTGCTGGGTGAACATCAGTTTGATTACCTCGTTGGTGCAGCCCACTTTTTCACCGAGGGAGACAAGTGGCACGGTACTTACGGTGGTACAGATTCACCGGAAAGACTACGTGCCTTCGCTGCTTATACGATCGAAATGATGGAGACAGGAATATTTGATTTTATTGCTCATCCTGATCTCTTCGGCAATTGTTATCCCACCTGGGATTCAGATGCACTGGCATGTTCCAGGGAGATCCTTGAAGCTGCAGCGGACCTTGATGTGGGCATGGAAATCAATGCACTGGGTTTGCGCAAACAGGCCTATCGGAAACCAGACAATCATTTTCCTTTCTACCCCTGGCTTCCATTCTGGGAAGAGGCAACAAGGCACAATATCCGGGTAATTATTAACTCTGATGCTCATCGTCCCGAGGACCTGCAAGCGAGAACCGGTCAGGCACAGGAATTTGCCGCGGCACTTGATCTCACCTATATGGACCCTGCCAGCATCGGGACTCACCAACAGATTGAAAGAGTCTGACATTGTCGAACTCAAAATTGTCGAACTCAGAATTGCCGAACTCAAAAATGCTCAAAATGGCAATGGTTGGTTGCGGCAATATCGCCCAGAGCCACTGGCGAGGAATTCAGCATCATGCACCTGAAATAGAAGTGACCGCAGTTGTTGATTCAGACCCAGACAACCTCGAAGCAATGTCAAACCAAACAGGCGCCACTGGCTATCTGAGCCTGGACGACGCGCTGCTTGCAGGTGATTTTGAAGCCGTCGACCTGATGCTGCCACACGATCTGCACGTGACGGCTGCTCTTGCTTCATTCTCTGCTGGCAAACATGTTTTGCTCGAAAAACCAATGGCACCCACGCTTAACGAGTGCGAGCAAATCATCAATGCTGCACATGAAGCAGGCACTACATTCATGATCGCGGAACAGGCGCAGTATTGGCCGGACGTTCACAAAGCCAACGATCTGATAAAGTCTGGCACGGTAGGCGAGATCATTTCCGCTAGAGGCTACTTTCGTGATCTGCTGAGAACCGATCCAGACAATCCGGTTCCATGGCGTTTCAAACTCGACAAATCAGGTGGAGGAATTTCAATAGACGGGGGTGCTCACTGGATCAGACCACTTCGCATGTGGCTTGGAGAAGTGGATGAAGTAATCGCAGCGACAAGTAGGCATGTACCGGACATGGAGGGAGAGTCCCTCGCTCACGCAATGTTCAGATTTACGTCAGGCAAGGTAGCTACATTTGATGCCATATTATCCGCCGCAAAAATGGCATCAGGCGAAGCATTCAGAATTACCGGCACGAAAGGAGAAATCCTTATCGAACACGGCAGAGAAGGCAAAATGTATCTATTCAATGAAGAAAATCCGTCTGGGCTTGAGGTGATGGAGACGCTTGAAGGTAAACTCGACAGCTATGGACTCGGTATCCACGATTTCAGTCAGGTTGTACTGCACGGTAAGAAACCGGAGGCTACCGCCGAATATTCACTTGGCGAACTGCGTACTGCCCTTGCCATGTATCGTTCCGTCGAGACAAAAAAATGGGAAAAGGTCTGGTCCTGAATTTTAAAGTTTCAAATACAGGTTCGAGTCTTGCCGAAGGTTGTGGCTATATTTCCAATTACGCCGGTGCACGCTCCGGAGCAGGCACTATTCCCTCAACCGGTTCCAGATTACGGACGTTGATATCTATCAGCACTGGTCCTTCAATACTCATCGCTTCTGCAAGTCGATCATCGAATTCATCTGCATTATTCGCACTAAGTCCCCTGACACCCATGCTCTCTGCCAGTTGAACAAAGTCAGGTGTATATAGCTCTGTTTCGTTAACACGCCCATCGAATTGGTTCGACTGTAACCCCCTCAGAATCCCAAAACCACCGTCGTTAAAAATCACAACGACGATTGGCATCTGATATTGTGCTGCCGTCGCGAGTTCTCCTACATGGTACATAAATCCCCCGTCACCATGCATGATGATTGTTTTAGTTCCACTCGCCATGGCAACCCCCATCCCCAGGGGCAGACCAGGACCAATCGCTCCTGAGGTCGGTGTGATATAACCTCCAGCTTTGTAGACGGGTAATAATGGATTACCCCAGAAGTACCCGGGTATCGTGCTATCCCGAACGAAATAGGTATCCCTGTCCATATATTTCGTCATTGTATCCAACAGCATCGCATGATCAGGTCCAATTCGTTTCCGATTGAATTGGGTATTCTCCTCGGCCAGACCGCACATTTTTTCCCGGTACTGCGCATCTCCCGACTCCGAAATCCCACCTATGAGCTGCTCAAGCGTCGTTCTGGCATCACCGACAACTCCTAATTTTGCTGGATAATTGAGATTGATATTTCTCGGATCTACATCAATATGCAGCAGATCAGGCAGTGGTGCCGAAATTTGTCGCCCGGCAACCCCAGCCTGAAACCGCGTGCCAATGGCTATAATCAAATCCGCTTCAGCGATCGCGGGAAGCATCAACGGACTCTGCATACCCAATCCGAGATGCAGGGGATGATCATCCGGCAACGCGCCTTTGCCATTTGATGTTGTCAGCACCGGCGCATCCAGGCGTTCCGCGAATGATGCGAGTACCTCAGCCGCACCCGAGAGAGCAATACCGCCACCGACCAGAATAAGTCTGCGTCTCGCCTGGTTGATCATATTGATCGCATTTGTCAGTTGCTGTTCATCCGCAATGATGGGTTCTGGTATTGAAGGCAGAACCACCTCAGCTTCGGACCGTGTGTATTGAATATCAATAGGTATTTCGATCGCTCCCGGCTGCGGCCGACCGCTGCAGATATCCTCAATAACCTCGTTTAGCAGCGTTTCGACTTCAGAGACGTACCTCGGTGAAACAACCTTACGAGCGACACTTTCGAGCATGGGTTTCTGATTCTCTGCCTCATGAACATAACCTTTACCCTTTCCATAGAATGCAGTTTCAGCCTGGCCAGTGACGACTAGCACCCTGGATGATGCATATGCAGATTCATAGAGTCCGGTAACCGTATTGGTTGTGCCTGGCCCCGTACTCGCAAGAGATACCCCAAGGCCACCAGTTGCTCTTGCGTAACCATCGGCCATATGCGTTGCACTCTGCTCATTTCGAGTGGTGACCATATCGATACCGTCGAGACGACAGATCGAATCAACGATTGGCATATTATGAATACTGACGATACCAAAAACGTGCCGCACTCCCGCTCTTTTAAGCGCCTGGGCGACAATATCCGCGCCGGTTCTACTCCCCATTTAACTACCTCTGAACTGATGCTGTTCTTGTCATGATCCTGATATGAGGCTAATAGCTCATTTCCCGGCTATTCGAATCCTCACCCCAAAATCCATATCAACTTCTTTAACATCAGCAGAGTCGGTTGAATCACGAACGTTAATTCCATTTGATATCAGTTTTTCGATGGCTGACTGCAGGTTGGGAGTTTTCAATACCAGTGCATACATCCCCTCTTTACCTCTCTCCAGGAATTCTCCGATTGAGGCAGCGAATGCCCGAGTCTCATCTGCTACTGAAACCAATTCAATCAACCCCCCGGTCGGTGGCGTACAAATCGCATAACGAACGCCCCTGTCTTCATCGGTTTTGACCGCTGACATACCCAGGGCAAACATGTCTCCATAAACAGCTACTGCATGATCCAGATCGTTTACGGCAATGATTACCCGCTCGATGCCACTTAGATCACCTGAACCTGCTTCTTCAGCCTCCCCTTTAAATGAATCGACAGGATAGACCCTAACGAGAACACCATGGGTCGAATTCGGATGCACGTCCCGTCCACCTGCACCTTCCATCAGGGGAAGCACATTCAGCCCCCGCTCTAGAAGATCGTCGGCTTCAAGATCAGGATTGGGTGCCTCCATCATGAGCGCGAATAATCCTTCACCCCGCCCGTCCAGAAATCTCGACAGACTCTGGCTGAGTGGTGCTTCTGGAACTGCCGGAGACATAAGCTCTATATTGCTGCCCCCCTCAGGAACGCACATCGCTAATTTTGCTCCAAGGCTTTCAACACTACTCTCGGCAAAATCGATAACAGGCATACCCAGCAAATCCCTGAAGATACCAACTGTTTTATCAAAATCGTGAACCGCTATTGCTATTCTTGGCATTCCCGTGATCATTGTTTTCTCCCTATATATTCCTCAAGCTTGTTAATCTCATCTAGTGAATTTCTGCCATACCCGCCCAGGCTTCCTGCATTTTTGCAATATTGAATCCTGGCGATTTAGCGGCATCGATGAGAATACGCTCTCTCGCCATGATTTTCCTGGCTTCTTCAACCACATTTTCAGCACTCTCCATCGGAATAACGACTGACCCATGCATATCAGCATGAACCAGGTCCTGATCCGCAACTTCCATCCCATGTACGTTCACCGGGCTACCCCAGTCCACCACGTGCACCCAGGCATGAGAGGGATTTATCATGCCTGCAAGCATCTGGAAGTTTTCCTGCGAGTCCGGTATGTCCCGGATGCTGCCATTGGTAACTAGCCCAAGGCATCCGAGTCCGTAATGGACATTTGTATTCACCTCTCCCCACAGGGCACCATAGCCCGGATTCTCATCCAGATCCTGTACCACGACTATACTGGGCAGCGGGCCTCCTTCGGCGATATAGGTATAGTAACCGACACTATCCTGCGGTTTGCCGGGCTTGTGTGTCGCCCTGATTCTCGCGGTCCGGGCAAATCCAACGACTGGTGGAAGTTCAGGATGTGCACAAACAAGTGGCTTGATATTGAATCCCCGTGCCCTTCGGTTCGTATCCACGGCCTCCAGTGCATTACACACGGTTGGTGTATCGAGTGCTTTAAGTGCTGTCGCCAGCTCCGCTGTCAATTCAGTCATGTTTTTTCTCCTGCTCAAGATCAATACCCATTCGAAAACCATACCATCTTGTGCCCCGGCGCAAAACATTGCTAATTCAACTGGGACAATGTATTAAAGATACATTCAGCACTCTGAACGGAGCGATAACATTTCTGCTATGAATGAATCTGCCAGGGCCGTGGACCCGGACCCGGCGGAAAACGTATTGGAGATCAAGGACCTATCCGTGGCATTTAATGGCGTGGACGCGGTCAAACACGTCAGTTTCGATATTAAGAAAGGTGAAACTGTCGCACTTGTGGGTGAATCCGGTTCAGGCAAATCGGTTACGGCTCTGTCGGTTTTACAGCTTTTACCTTATCCTGCCGCCAGTCATCCAACAGGCTCTGTCAAGGTTAACGGCGTTGAGTCAATCGGTGCAGACAATGAAACCCTCCGCAACATCCGGGGCAGCAAGGTCACCATGATCTTTCAGGAACCCATGACCTCATTGAATCCTCTCCACAGAATAGAGAAACAGATCGGAGAAATACTCCTGGTACACCGGGGAATCAATCAAAAAGACGCTCGTGGGAGAATTCTTGAATTGCTAAATCTGGTGGGTTTGCAAAATCCAGAAGAAAAATTACGTTCATTTCCCCATGAGTTATCCGGTGGCCAGCGTCAGAGGGTTATGATCGCCATGGCACTCGCCAATGAACCCGATCTGCTAATCGCTGACGAACCAACAACGGCGCTGGATGTCACCATCCAGGCACAGATCCTGGAACTGCTGAAAGATCTGCAGGAAAAACTCGGCATGGCGATGCTACTCATCACACATGATCTGGGCGTGGTCAGGCGTATGACTAATCGTGTCTGTGTAATGACAGATGGCGAAATCGTCGAGAAGGGAGATTGCGGCGAGGTATTCGACAACCCTCAGCACGCCTACACCCGGCATCTTCTGGAAGCAGAGCCAAAGGGGCGTCCCATTGATCTGGATGAGTCCTCGGCGGCACTTCTGACAGCGAATCATATCTCGGT
Source organism: uncultured Pseudomonadales bacterium (assembly GCA_964548025.1). Lineage (GTDB taxonomy): Bacteria > Pseudomonadota > Gammaproteobacteria > Pseudomonadales > Azotimanducaceae > JAHRVQ01. Next base: position 4,301 of record CAZJRI010000120.1, on the reverse strand, counting down.
AAGATTCCCTTTGAGCAAGGGCTTCTTTTTCGTCAATAAATATTTAAATGCCGTTGATGACGTTTCGTTTAGTGTTGCAAAAGGGCAGACTCTCGGTATTGTCGGCGAATCCGGCTCAGGCAAAACAACGCTGGGGCTTGCTCTTCTAAGACTCGTTAAATCAGAAGGTGAAATAAACCTTGAAGGACATAATCTGCAAGGATTGAAGTCCAAGGAATTGAGACCATTTAGACGGGATATGCAGATCGTTTTTCAGGATCCATTCGGCAGTCTTTCGCCAAGACTGTCCATTCACCAGATTATCGCCGAGGGGCTACTGGTTCACGAGAAGAACATTTCAGAAGAAGAACGAAGAGGTCTGGTATCACAGGCATTGACGGAAGTCGGGCTTGAACCTTCAGTACAGGATCGTTATCCCCATGAATTCTCCGGCGGGCAAAGACAGAGGATTGCCGTTGCAAGAGCGTTGATTCTAAAACCCAAATTGCTCGTTCTCGACGAACCAACGTCAGCGCTGGATATGTCGGTACAGGCTCAAATAGTTGATCTGCTGAGAGACCTGCAGAGAAGACACCATCTGACCTACCTGTTTATAAGCCATGATCTGAAGGTAGTAAGGGCATTGAGCAACCACGTGATAGTGATGAAAGACGGGGTTATTGTCGAGAGCGGGACGTCAGATGAAATTTTTGACAACCCTGAAACAGAATATACCAGGAAACTCATCAGTGCGGCTTTTGACCTCACGGTGCGCTAGTCGATTCACTCGCATCGCCCTGACTATTTATCTGGTTTGCACCAGTAACCCACTGTTAGCAACCGACATAGTGTACAAACACGCCTACGCTTCAGAACCCGCTCTCGATGCCGACTTCTTACACTTCCCTTTCGTCAATCCTGACGCACCAAAAGGAGGTCGCATTCGAATTCCAAAAATGGGGAATTGGGATAGCTTCAATATGTTGCTCGCAAGAGGCAGGGTCGCAGACGGTCTAGATTTTTGGTCGAGGGGCAAGAACCTTTTATATGACACGCTGATGGTTGTTGGCATAGATGAACAGGGCTCATACTATTGCCAGATTGCTGAAGGTATCTCTGTCGCCGATGACCGGGCCTGGGTTGCTTTCAGGCTTAGAGAGGAAGCCCGCTGGCACGACGGTAAACCCATAACAGTTGATGATGTGGTATTTACCTTTAAAGTTCTGCAGGACGATGCCTCAGCCGAAATCCGCTCCTCATTCAAACCATTTAGTCTGGAAGTTCTGGGCCCGCGAGAATTCCGTTTTCATATACCCCCCTTGCTAAGGAAAGACGCATCCATCGTTTTTACTCTGGGTGGAATACCGGTATTGCCCAAACACTACTGGGCAACCCATGACATAACGAAGACGACGGTAGAACCACCTTTAGGTTCAGGATCCTACCGAATAGGCCAGTTCGAAGTGGGTCGTTGGGTTGAATTTGAACGGGTCGAGAATTACTGGGGCGATCACCTGGCCGTTAATAAAGGACGAAACAATTTTGACATTATCAAATATGACTATTTTCGAGATGACCAGATTCAGACAGAAGCACTCAAAGCCAACGTCATCGACGTCCACGATGAAAACATCGCTACCACGTGGAACTACAAGTACGACATTCCTGCGCATCGACAGGGATTTCTGAAAAAGTCCCGAATCAAACTGCTCAAACCATCAGGCATGTGGTGGCCGATATTCTGGAATATGGATCAACCACGCTTCCAGGATATCAGGGTTCGAAAAGCCCTCTGGTTGATGGGTGATATGATCTGGGGAGCT
>CAZJRI010000120.1:0-2465 GCA_964548025.1 uncultured Pseudomonadales bacterium | reverse complement strand
ACGGCCAGCCCGCCAGCTTTTTTCATGAGTCCGTGCTCGCAGCAACCGGACTTCCGGGCCCTCTGGAACTGGACCTGCTCGAACCATTGCGAGAACTGATCCCCGAAACCGTTTTTACGACTCCCTATGAGCCCCAGCCCAATTCAGGTAAAGGTTGGTCACGTGAAAACCTGCTTGCCGCTGCCGCGCTTCTCAAGGAAGCAGGCTGGATAATTAAAGACAACCGGCTTGTGCATGGCACCACGGGAGAACCATTTCATATTCGATTCGTTGCTGTTTCACCCGCACTTGCAAGGTCGTTTATCCCCATGAAGAAAAGGCTGGAGAGACTTGGAATATCAGCATCCATTAAGGCCCCTGAGATTTCAAACTGGCTTTATCGAATGAGAGCCGGTGATTTCGATGCTGGTGCAATTCCATTCATGTCCACTTCTGTGCCCACGCAACAACTTAAAAACTGGTTCACGAGTACAGAAGCCGACAGGGACTACAGTCAGAACTGGTCTAATCTGAAAGATCCGGCAATTGATGCACTCATCGAAGCCACCACCAATGCCAGTACCTGGGACGAATACGTTGCTGCCGTTCGAGCTTTCGATCGGGTCATGTTATTGAATTACTACTGGCTACCCGGCTCATCGAAAATACGAAGTTCAATTGCGTACTGGGACAAGTTTGGGATTCCTGATCATACTGATCTACGTCGACTGGCTATTGAAGATATCTGGTGGTGGGACGAGAAAAAGGCAGCGGTTGTCGAATCCTTTACCGGCGGTGATGAATAATGGCCGGCTATCTTCTGAAACGCATCCTTCTGATCCTGCCAACCCTGTTCGGCATCATGCTCATCAACTTCATCATCATCCAGTTTGCACCAGGCGGCCCGGTTGAGCAGGCGATTGCCCAGGCTTCTGGCTTCAGCAATTTCTCATCCACAGCTTCAGTTTCATCCGCTCAATCGATGGGTCCGGCATTGGAATCCGGATACCAGGGCGCATCTGGACTCGACCCGGAAATCGTCGCAGACCTTGAGAAGCAATTCGGTTTCGACAAGCCAGCACACGTGCGTTTTTTCACCATGATGGCTAACTATCTTACCCTCGACTTTGGCTACAGCTACTTCCAGGACAGACCCGTTATTGATCTTGTCATCGAACGATTACCCGTTTCTGTCTCACTTGGGCTTTGGTCACTTTTACTCATCTACAGTATCTCCATACCGCTTGGTGTTGCCAAAGCTGTGAAAGATGGCCTCCGATTTGACCTGATAACAAGCGCGATAATTTTCACCGCTTATGCAATACCCGGATTCCTGTTCGCTATCATTCTGGTCGTTGTTTTTGCGGGCGGTTCCTATTTTGACTGGTTCCCCCTTCGCAATCTTGTATCTGAAGGTTTTCAGGATATGACCCTGTGGGGTCAAATCAAGGACTATTTCTGGCATCTGGCATTGCCACTTAGTGCCTTAACCATTGGCGGATTCGCCACTTTGACGATGTTGACCAAAAACAGTTTCCTGGAAGAGCTTAACAAGCAATTCGTATTGACAGCCCGCTCAAAAGGTCTGACAGAGACCCGGGTTTTATATGGTCATATATTCAGGAATGCGATGCTGATTGTAATCGCCGGTTTCCCGGCTGCTTTCATTGGGATCCTCTTCACCGGTGCATTGCTTATCGAGGTCATATTCTCCCTTGACGGCATCGGTCTTCTGGGATTTGAAGCCGTGATCAAGCGCGACTACCCCATCCTGTTCGGCACTATGTTCAGCTTCACACTCATAGGACTCATCATGCAATTGGTGGGGGATCTGACCTATGTACTGATAGATCCGCGAATTGATTTCGAGTCAAGGTAGGCGGTGATATGAATCCAATTAATCAACGCCGTCTGGCTAACCTCAAAGCGAATAAACGGGGATACTATTCCATTTATATTTTTACGATTCTGTTCGTGATTTCTTTGTTCGCTGAATTCGTCGCCAACGACAAACCAATTATCATGTCGGTTAACAACGCGCTCTACTTTCCCGTGTGGTTTACCTATACGGAAGTTGAACTCGGCGGTGTGATGGAGACCGAGGCCGAGTACTTGGATCCATATGTAAATGACCTGATTAATGAGAACGGATGGGCAATCTGGCCTCCTGTCAGATTCAGCCATGACACCATCGACTGGGATCTTTCTCCGCCCTTTCCACATCCACCTGATTCCGAACACTGGTTGGGTACCGATGGCAGCAGCACTGATATATTCACCAAGCTGGTCTATGCATTCAGACTTTCTGTTCTATTCGGTATTTCTCTGACCATCATCAGCTCTACAATTGGTGTTCTCGTTGGTGCATTTCAGGGTTACTTTGGCGGCCTCGTCGATCTCGTGGGCCAGCGACTCGTGGAGATCTGGTCTGGTCTGCCGGTGCTATTTATACTCATCATTCTCGCCAGTCTGGTTGAACCCAATGT
>CAZJRI010000119.1:13299-16383 GCA_964548025.1 uncultured Pseudomonadales bacterium | reverse complement strand
GAAACCTGAAACATAAATCTGAACAACGAGTACCACAGGCGGTTAGCCCCGCATTACAGCGAAAGCTAGCCAGGCTTCTTGAAGAAGCGGGTAATGCATTTGACAGAACCTATTCGGAAGATCAGGCCGATCAGGGATTGATTCTGAAACTTCGCCATCGCGCCAGGTCAATTTCACACAAGGTTCTCTCCAAACAGTCTGACAATGTTGACGCTCTCAATCTGCTGGGACGGATCGCACTCGATGAAAGTGATCTTGGCAGAGCGAAAAAGTTCCTGGATCAGGGGCTCGATCTTGAACCCGACTCTGCATCACTGAATTACAGCCGCGCACACGTTCATTTGGCCGAACATGAATACGAGCTTGCCGAGAAACTTTTTCGTCATGCTGAGTTGATTGCACCCTTTGCAACCCGATCACGTTCTTCGATCGCATACATCAAAACCAGACAAGGTCTTTATGTTGAAGCGTTTGAGGAATACAGACAACTCATTAAGAGAGATCCAACGGATCCCCATATCCGCACCAAACTATTTGAATGCATGCGAAACATTCAGGCTGATTTCTATTCAGCAGAGCTCGAACAGGAACTTATCAACTACCTTGATTTCAGCCAGGTTGATCACAATGATCTCAGTAATATCATCGCATCGCTCCTAATTCACAAATACGATCTGGTCAATGGTAATTCACCCCTTGAACCCGATCAGCTATCCAAAGATATTCTTCTGAACAAGGCATTGCGAAAATGTCAGTTCAACAACGCTGTGATAGAAGAATTTCTTACAGCCTGTCGACAGTGCATCTTGCAGGAATCAATCGAGAAACAGCAGATCAATGCCAGTTTCATGGAGTTTCTGGTCAGCATTTCACTGCAGTGCGTGAACAACGAATTTATCTATGCAGTGTCGCTCACAGAGGAGAAGGTACTCACTGAGCTGCAATCTATCGTAACCCATACCGTTGTCGCACCAGATTGGCAAACGCGGGATGTGGAATATCCGTTACTGTTGCTTAGCATGTATTCCCTGCTTCACCACTACGTTTTTCGGATTCATCTCCTCAGGAAGCCGATCTCGGAGTGGTCGAATCCCGTGCAATGTGTCATTCAACCTCATCTGTACGAACCTCAAAATGAACTGGAGATAAAGAGAACGATTGAGAGACTTTCCAGTATTCAAAATCCGGTATCCTGTGAGGTATCAAAACAGTATGAAGAAAACCCCTATCCCAGATGGACATCTGTCAGCTATGCAACCAGGACTGACTATGGTCAGGCACTGGTTAATGAACTCCCCGGATTCACACCGCCTTCTTTCCTGAAAAACCACGTCATCAAAGTACTGGTTGCTGGTTGCGGCACAGGGCGCCATGCAATTCAGTTGGCGAGATCTTTCCGCAACGTGGAAATCACAGCGATCGATCTCAGCAGATCCAGCCTGGCCTATGCAACCAAGATGGCTAAACAGCACGATGTATCCAATATTGAATTTTACCAGGCAGATATTCTCGAGTTGGAATCCGTGAGAGACAGGTTTCATATCATTGAGAGTTCTGGTGTATTGCACCATATGGATAATCCGCTCTCCGGCTGGCAAAGTCTTATCAATCTGCTGGAACCCGGCGGCTTGATAAAAGTCGGTCTTTATAGCGAAAGGGCACGACAGGTCATCACGACTGCCCGCCGGATTATCGATGAAAACCAGTTGACGCCAAGCGATGAACATATCCGGATTTTCCGGCAGGCAGTTTTTGACAATCTGATCGATGCGGATTTCAGCCCGCTCAAGCGGTCGTCAGACTTCTACAATCTGAGCGGTTGCAGAGACCTTTTGTTCCACGTTAAGGAACACCTGTTCTCGCCGATGCAAATCGCAAACGCGCTGGATCAGTTGAATCTCCAGTTTCTGGGTTTCGTCAATCTGCCCTATTCAGTCAAACAGTCCTATGACAACCGCTTCGGCGATGACACATCAAGAACGCAGCTAACCAACTGGGACCAGCTCGAAACCGAGAACCCCGCGATCTTTGACAGCATGTATCAGTTTTACTGCCAGGTTCAGCCGGGGGAGATAAGGAAAATCGGCGACTAGCTACTGGCGGCTAGCTACTAGCTACGAGTTGCGAGTTGCGAGTTGCGAGTTGCGAGTTTAACCATGATCTTTGATCATCACCCTTTTTGATACCAAGACTTTTTTGCAATATCCAGGGTTAGACCATCAGAAGTGAGAACCAGCTCTTTCGCTCCTCCGCTCTTACTCGCTACTCGCAACTCGAAACTCGCAACTAACCCCCGCATTCCTGCTATGATCACCTCTTTTTGGATTACTAAATTTGACCGGGACGATCATAGTAATTCTTGTCGGTCTGGTAGGCGGTCTGGTAGGTGTTGTGATTATCTTCGGTCCCAGACCAAAGCTGGATGGTTCACCAAGAGAACACCGGATTCCTGACCTGCCGGTTGACCAGCTTGATACCTGGCTAAAAGATCAGGAGTCAAAGGTTTCAAATCTTGTTGAAGGTGCCGGTGCGCATATTCAATGGGCCGACCCGTCAACGAAACAACGTACCCCGCTGGCATTTCTGTACCTGCATGGCTTTTCCGCCACCTGGCCGGAAACGGCTCCGGTAACGCAAAATATCGCACAGCATTTCTCATCCAACGTGGTGCAGGCCAGAATCGCAGGGCATGGTGAAGGTCCAGACGGCATGTTGACCGCGGCAGAGGACTGGCTGCAGAGTGTCGCGGATCAGTTTGAACTGACACAAAGAATTGGTGAACGAGTCGTCATCATAGCAACCTCCACGGGTGCGCCACTCGCAACCTGGTTAGCAGCACAACCCCGACATGCGACCGATATTCATGCCTGTGTCTTTATGTCTCCGAACTTCAGAATCCGAAACCCCTTTGGCTTCCTTCTGACATGGCCCTGGTCAAAACACTGGATACAAACCATCCTCGGAAAGGAATACAAAGGCGAACCGGTGTCTGACGAAGAAACAAATTGCTGGACCCAGCAATACTCGACACTGGCGCTGATAGAGATGCAGAAAACCGTGGACTGGGCGAAAATCCAAAGCTAT
>CAZJRI010000119.1:8044-13289 GCA_964548025.1 uncultured Pseudomonadales bacterium | reverse complement strand
AATATCAAAGTGCCAGTGATGATGATGTATATGAAGAACGACGGCACCGTCCATCCACCCACAGCGGTCAGGGTCTTTGATCGATGGGGCAGCCCAAGCAAAGAACTAATCAGTGTACCGATTGACGAGGATGCCCGCGAACATGTATTCGTTGGTGATATCACGGCCCCTCACCGGGTTGACTGGTGTGTATCAACACTGATCACTTTCCTCGAAGGAATAGAACACAGGAAGTGATTGAGCGACTGGGTCAGCCATTTTTCCTGCCTTCTATCGTCTTCGGATTTGCCTATCTGACAGCGCCCTATCAGCAACATCTGCCCGAATCGATCAGGACGATCTTTCAGGATCCAATCTGGGCACTCGCGCTGGTTACAATACTGGCCGGTGTTTTTAACCGGGGTAAAACATTACTCACGATTCTCCTCCTGTCTATCACCATGTTTTACAGCGATGGCGTTTCAAGCGGCAGTATTTTCGACCATCCCCTGTTTGAATTTGGGGTTGCAGCGATAATTCCGATGAATCTCGCAATAATCATTCTCTTGCGAGAGCGGGGTGTATTGACAAGGTCCGGTTGTCTCCGGCTGATTATCATCTCTGCCCAATTCATCGCAATCTACCAGCTATCATTGACAGTCCCGACACTTCAACTCGACTGGCTCAGTTATCCCGTTATATCGAGCAGTGAATCCTGGCCTCAATTCCTGCCGGTGTCACAAGTGGGTTTTCTCACTTCACTTGGTGCTTTGCTAGTCGTGACAACAGCGACAATCGCAAGGCCAACGCCCATAACGAACAGTATTTTTGGCGCTATCCTCGGATTTTATCTGATTATGTGGATACCCCTCTCCGATCACGTTGAAGGCGCTTTCACTATCGGTATTGCGATTCTTCTGGCAAACGGATTGCTCAGGGATTACTACAACATGGCTTACAAGGATGAACTCACTAATATGCCCCAACGTCGGGCGTTAAATGAACAGATGGCATCACTTGGCCGCCACTACAGCCTGGCCATGCTGGATGTGGATCACTTCAAAAAATTCAACGACAAGCACGGCCACGATGTTGGCGATCAGGTACTGCAGATGGTTGGCGCACAGATCAAAAAAGTCGGTGGTGGTGGCAGGGCTTATCGTTACGGTGGTGAAGAATTTACCGTGGTCTTTCCCGGTCTGGATGCAGAACAATCCAGCGTACATCTTGAGCACGTTCGGCAATCCATCGAGAACTATGAAATGGTTATCAGGAAAAGAGAAAGAACGGAAGAGCCGTCCGCGAAATCTCACGATGAGCGTCAACGCGGTTCGTTCAGCAAGGCAGAAAAGACGGTATCGGTCACCATCAGTATCGGTGTGGCAGCGAGGCAGTCTCGGTCCGAGCAACCGGAAGATGTATTAAAGAGAGCTGATGAAGCACTCTATAAGGCAAAGAAGGCCGGGAGAAATCGTATTAAGGTCGATGTTTAGTTATCGTTGGTAAACATCGCACTCAGCAGGGTTAACTGCTGGCTAAGAAAATCCTCAGTACTCTTTAACTGTGAAATCAACTTATCCGCAGCCGTAAACTGGGCAACCAGTTGATCCTGAAACTTCTCCATTCTCTCATTCAGCTCAACTCTCTCCTCCTGAACACCCTCAAGCAGATCGTTCAGCGAATCAACCTTGGTATCCAGCAAACCGTCAGTATTCAAAAACTCGTCGAACAGTTCTGATAACCGGTACGCCGTACCCTGGACATAACTTACCGTACCCCGTGAACCAAGGGTTCCGCCCAGCACACGAATTCTGATGCCTGCTGCATCATTCAGATCACCTGTTGCATCGGTTCCCTGTGTGCCACCACCAATTGCGAGACCATACTGGCTGATCATATTGGCTGACAATTCAGTAAAGTTGACGGAAGAACTAATACCCGTCGTTGTGGATATGACGCCATAGGTGCTCAGGCCCACATCGAAATCAACAGTCGCTGATTTACCAGCAGCAGTCAAAGTGGCATCGGCATTAATGGCAGTTTGCAACGCTGTGGCCAGTTCCGGGGCTGTATTATAGGTACCCGCCGCAACACTGATGGTGCCCGAAATGATACCGTCGACATTCACTTTGAAATCATAATCACCGGCAGTTACTTCTCCTGCTGTGATAGTCAGCGGCACATTAAGACTGCCGAGTACTGAACTGGAAACGAACCCGGGTTTGGCTGCCAGGGATCCTTCAGACGCACGCAGAAGCTGGCCGCTACCTGTCGCGGCTTCCCCGTTTATCGTACCCTTTACATCAAGACCAGTGTTTACAGTGCCAACAGCAGCGCCAAAACCCAGCTCCGCTTCAGTATTTGTATCCGGTGAAGAAAAAGAGATTGAACTCGCAGAGCCGTACTGGCTACTTTGGAAATCAAATCTCTGATTGGCAGCGTTATAGCTTACCGTGACTGTATCTCCCGTATCAGAAATCGTCTGGTCATTATTGATCCGCAACTGTATTTCCTGGGCGAGTAATGCACCTGTTGCGTAGTTTCCCTGGGTAAGCGTTATCGTTCCGGAGGTAACCCCGTTAACGTTAACAACGAAAGTGTCGTTGTCATCATCAATGTCGACGTTTGTATCGAGCGCAGCATTGGTATCCCCGTTGTAACTACCCTGGGTGGCCAATTGGGTCAGATTCACCGCATAACTGCCAGCCTGGCTGTTGATGCCCGTATTTACGACCTCAATCAGGGTATCTGTCGCTGACGTATTGGTTGCAAACAGGCTGACAATCGCATCGGGATTTTCCTGAATCGCTGACGTCAACTTCGCGGCATCCAGACCGAGTAGAAATGAATTATTCTGATCGGTAAATATGCCCACTTCCGACAGTGATCGAAAATTGGATCCCACGATGCCGGTAACAACAGAGTTCATGATATTTCTAACACGTGAATTAATGCTTCGCAGTGTGGAGTCTCCTAGCAGAAGACCGCTCTCGCCGGTATCAAGATCAAATACGGTCAGTTCATCTGTGAGAACCTTCAGTTCGTTAAATGCATCAACGAACGTTTGAGCCTTATCAATAATCGACGCTGTATCACTCGTCATTTGCAGGTTGAGCGTCTTCGCCGCATCAGCCGTCTTGAGGTCAAGGGTCACGCCATTAATAACCTCAGATACCTGATTGGAGTCCCGGGTGATGGTTAAACCGTTAACCACTATCTCTGCAGACTCAGCAGCCTGTGTCTGCTTCATACTGCCATCGGTGCCATATCTGACACCCAGATTCGGATTCAGACCCAGAACGCCATCATCGGCAGTGACTTCCATGGTCTCTGCGACGCCCGTCGCCAGCGTGGTCAATATCAGGCCGCCGTCATCCGGGTCGATTGAGGCAACCACGTCGCCAGCCGCTAAACCCGCTCCAACCAGGGCAATATCAAGGGCGTTCTGAACAGCGATCCGACTGTCGGTTGCGGTCCCTCCACCACCCCCTAAATCCTGGGTTGCATCATCTGTTACTGTTACCGCGATACCTACGGTTGCACCCACATCAATCGTGAAATTGGCATTGGTTGTCGCAAAGTCATATCCAGCGGACAAATCGAGCGATCCACCTTCTGTGATAGCACCCACGGCAACGTCATCGTTGTAGGTTGAATTAAAAGCAAACTGTTTGAGCCCGGTACCGGCGTCGTTTGCGACAAGAATTTCCATGCTGTTGCTAAGACCCGGATCATCAGTAGCCAGCAGTAATCTGAATCCGGTGCCATCATTGACGATACTTGCCTGAACACCAAAATTGGCGTTGTTGATTGCGGTGCGCAAGGTCGACAGCGTATTGCTCGATGAGTCAATCGTAAGTGTCTTGCTGTTCTTGCTGGTATCAAGTGCAAAACTGTCATAGTTACCACCACTGAAGGTGGTCGTGCCAAAACGAAAAGTTAATTCTCCGGTACCAATGATATCGGTAATAGCCGAGTAGGATTTACTCACCAGGGAATGCGACTCTGCAACCTTGTTGATTGTAACGGAATAAGTGCCTGCTTCCGCCCCGGTCGACGTTGTTGCAGTCAGCGCTGTTGGATCGCTGCTGGTGGCAGTAATCCCCTCTAGTGCGCTCGGTACCTTCAGTGCATCTGTGGCAGATCTTAGTATCTCAACCGCGCTTGTTACCGTACCGAAGGCTGAAATTTCAGCCTCGAATTCTGTTTGCTGCAAATCAAGCCTGAGATCGACGGCTTCTCTCTCAGCCGCTACCAGATCGTCAACCAACTCAGTTGTCAACAGACCAGAGCCGATCCCAAGGGATTGAATTGACATTATTACCTCACCTTACTGCAGTATACTGATTCGGGAATTCGTTCCCGAAAACGAAAAAAAGTCGTGGCGGATATCAATCCGTCACGACTTTGTTTTTTCCTTCCTTTGACGGAATCACTTCGCGTACTGTCCTGCTCCGTTTCAAGTCCATTGAAGATCCCGATCAGGCACCTTCAACAGTCTTTCAATGAGCGGCACAATCTATTCCATTAGACTTGCGCACTAAACAAATACAGTGGCTCTTCATTATTCAATTTCTGTGCCAAAGTAAGCGTTATCTCTGCCGGTATCTGTCGAATGATTTCCAAAGAACTTCTATCGACTACCATGATGACCGATTTACCGCTTTCTTCGTCCAACGTGAACTCCAGGTCACGCTGCACAGTTTGAACATAGTCGTTTAACTTCGCGACTGCATTAGCTAACTGATCCCTCGTTTCATCTGCCTTACCAGCAGTTGTCACATCGGAGACATTATTTGCCTCCTGTTGCGGCAATTGATTGCCGCTTTGTAATGCGGGACTCGATTTCGCTTCCGTTCGTTCTCCACCCCGCGTTTCAGAACGCTGTACACCCGAAGGAGTACTTTGTGGATTAACACTATTCATAACGAACCTCTTAAGGGAGAAGTAACTGGCGCCAGGCTAACTAAGCAAAGCGCCAGATACCAAACCACTTATTACTGCAGCAGCGCCAGCACTTGCTGGGGAGCCGCGTTAGCTTGTGCAAGAATCGAGATACCTGCCTGTTGCAACACTTGCGTCCTGGACAACTCCGCTGTTTCAGCAGCAAAGTCAGCGTCCAGAATTCGTGAGTTTGCAGCCCGCAGGTTCTCAACTGATATCGACAAATTGTCAATCGTTGATTGCAGTCTGTTCTGGATAGCACCCAGGTTTGCTCGTTCGGAACCAACCGAGCTCAAGGCGTTGTCCAGGGCATCCAGTGCTG
>CAZJRI010000119.1:2237-8034 GCA_964548025.1 uncultured Pseudomonadales bacterium | reverse complement strand
ATAAAGCACCGTCAACAGTAGAAATATCAACTTCACTCAGGAACTGACCACTGTCTGCACCACCGTAGGTTCCGGCTCTGATACCAAGTCCATTCAGTCCGCCAAAACCATCACTACCAACAGCTCCGTTAGTTCCCGCACCTACCGTAAACTCCTTGGAGGCTTCGAGACGAATCGTTGATGATGTGGTTGCTGCAGTCTGGGCATAGTTAGTACCCTGACCAGTGAAATCAGCTTCCGCGATACCTTTCTCGGCTGCATCCAGACCAATATTCTGTCCGGAGAAAGTCGTACCCAGTGTATCTATCGCAACAGAGATATTTCTGCCATCAGCAGCAGTCAAATCGATACCACCACCATTGTCGGTTGCAACTACACCTGTCTGACCAGAGATCTGGTTGATGGCGCTGATTGCATTCGCGCGGTTGGTTTCCTTATCCGTACCGAGCGTCAATGAACCGGCTGAGATACCATTGATATAGACCTCACCCTGGTCTCCATCGGCTACCCTGTCGGTATTAGCCGTACCACCTGAAACCTTGGTTGCATTAACGATGGCTGTTACGCCAGTCGTTTCCGTTGCACGATTGATCGCCGCGGCAATTGAGATACCACTTGCTTCCTTGCTGGATGTATCAGCCAGTTCATTGGAAGCGGTATCGTCTGATGCACGAGATGCTGCGATACCCACACCACTGATTCGCAAATCACCATCAAGCAGCGTTCGGATTGCCTGAACGGCATTACCGGCGCCTGACGTACCTGCATTAACAACACCAGCAGATGCAGTACCACTACCGTCGAACCCAAGTCCAACTGCCGCATTTCCTGAAACACCAACGGTGTTGCCGGAGCTATCCTGGGAAGTATTGTTGTCAGTAATCGTTATCACGCCGCTACCATCAAGACTTGCCGTCGCGTTAGTCAGGTTGTTGTTGAGCTCATCAACAATCGCCTGGCGAGTTGCAAATGATCCTGACAAAGTAACCGTTTCATCACCACCCTGTAGTCCTGATACTGTTAAAGTATCATTCTGGGCTGGTTGATCACGGCCAGCATCAGCTTCAATTGTTCCGCCTGGGTTGGTGACGATATTGGTATCCGTACCTGTTCCCGTGAAGGTTAAACTTGCATATGGAGTAGACACGCCATCTCCAAGACCAAGGGCAGCAAGACCACCAGTACCGGCAGAATCCGAGAAGTTGTTTGCAGTGAAGGTAACACCTGAACCGGTATCATTACCCGCTGTAAACACCAGGAATCCATCTTTATCGAGACTGACAGTAATATCACCCGCACTATCCATTACTGCATCCAGATCAGCCTGTATGGCAGCAATGTTTGCATCAGCACCAGCGACACCATTGTTATCAATCGTAACTGTACCTGTCACATCCGGGCCACCTGTGCCATCGTTGAAGGTCACATCAAACTGAACCGAGTTGGTGTTAAACGCGAAGCTGGCAGTATCCACTGCTGTACCAGTTGCTTCCTTGACAGAAGCCTGGGCGCCTGCGGCTGTATAGTTTGTACCGGTTATGACACCAGTTGCAGAAAAGACAGCTTGCGTTGCAGTACCGCCAACGTTCCCGTTGACGATCTCAAGCGAAGTATTCGCATCGGTATTTGTATTGGTAAATACGATTTCGTCATTACCATTAATGGATACAACGATATCACCATCTGTATAGCCGTTTGTACCATCACCGATATCGGCTGATAGTGCAGCATCAAGTCTGGTCTGAATATCCTGTACCAGCTCATTTGCTGTATTAGTTGCACTACCACCACCAGCGTCCGCAACAGTCACTGCAGCTCCGCCGTTGTATGAAATGCTGAAGCTGTATCCAACACCTGCTGCACCAGAGAGGTCAACGCCAGTTGCGCCCTGACCAAATGCATCACTTGCTGTGGCTGCCAGACTCACGTCCTGGGCAATTTCGGGCCCATAGGCATTTGTCGTACCGCTAACACCCACTGCTGCAAGAGCAGCGGTGCTTCCAACAAAGTTACCCACTGAAACGCTTGCATCAGATCCTGTCGCAGCCGTGGTGAATACCAGGTTGCTGTTGGAGTCGATTGAAGCATTCACACCTGTGCTGATTGCTGATGCATCTATCTTATCGTTGAGTGTTTCGAGGAAGGCTGCATCTGCATCAAAGTCACTGCCTGTAGCTGTGACCGGCGCAGTAAGGCCGTCAGCACCCAACGCTGCAACACCAGTACCAGCAGCATTGTCGTTAAAGTTCTCAAGTGTGAACGAGACATCACTACCCGTATCAACACTTCTGAAAACCAGGTCACCCTTGTCGGTATCAATAGATACCACGATCAGTTGTGAGCCGAGGCCTGCATCAAGGTCAGCCTGAATCGCAGCCAGTGCATCACTGTTATCTGAATTCAAATCACCATCGATTTCTACCAGAGAGTTAGTGGTGACACCGTTGGCTGTATAGCTGACATCGAAGACAATCGCTGCGTTGTTAGCGGAGAAGTCATAGGTGTTATCGAAAGTACCACCTGTGAATCTCATTTCTGCTGCAGCAGCATTCGCGTAGTTTCCTGCCGTAATTTCATTGGCAGATCCTGACGCAGCAACTGTATAGGCAGCACCATCACCTGTGGTGACAGTAGTCAGCGTAGCGTTATTAACACCGGTATCATTTGAGAGACCGAGTGTTGAATGACCATCAGTATTGGTTGCCTGAATAACGAGGTTATGGCTGGCATCGATACTTACGCTCACATCACCTGCGGTATAAGCATTGACAGCACCAAAACCAAGGTCGGCTGCACCCAGGGCTGTATCAATCGCAGCCTGCAGATCAGCAACCAAAGCAGCACCTGTGCCTGCGGCGGTTGTGTTGGCTATCGTTGCTGCAACACCGTTGTAGTGAAGGTCAAAACCGATGTCACCAATTGTCAACGCAGTGAAGGCACCAGTGCCATCGAGCGCAGAACCAGCACCAAATGTTGTCGTGCCGTCTCCATCAAGGATCGTACCGAAGTCAACAACAAGTGAAGGACCTCGAGCACTGCTATCTTCATCCATGGTGATAGTCGCGTTGGTAACAGTCGTGCCGTTGTCGTATGAAATATCAAACTGCAGATTATCCCTGTCGACCAGCGTACCATCGTCTCCTGTTTCAAGCTGAGTGACTACACCACCGTTGAAGTCGAATCCAAAATCAGGTGGGTTACCTTGTGCAATCGTTACCTGAGCGGCTTCAGTGCCACCCAAACCTGTTGCTACTGTACCAATTGAACCAGTCAATCCCAGGACATCAGCGGCCGGTCCACCGGTAACTGCCGTAATCTCCAGGCTTTTGCTGGAGCCTTTGGGGCCAGTTGTGAAGAGCAATTCATTACTGGCATTGAAAGATGCAAATATCTGCCCGGTACCAATATTGAGTCCATTCGTTCCTGTAGCGGCATCGAAAGCAGCATTCAGTGAACTAACGACTTCTGCCTGTGTTGCATCAGTTACATTAGCTGAGATCGCTGTAGAAACGGTGAAAGCCTCTCCGTTGTCCAGTGAAATCTGGAACTGGATAGCATCAGCAGTTGTCAGGTTGATACCTGTTGATGTTGGCGTGGTACCCGTACCAGAGCCAATATTCAATACTGCTGCTTCTGCGCTCCCTGTTTCAAATTGCAGGGTAGAGGCAGAGGCTGCGCCTGCTTCAAAGCTGTTACCGCTAGTGAAGTAGTTGGCTGCGGCGTTAACTGCACCAACCGTCGTGGCGTTAGCACCGTTGGTACTAATTGTGCCATCTCCACTTGTATCATCAAGGGCATATCCCATAACCTGTGAAGCAATCAGATCGGTTACAGCGCCGTCACCATCGATATTTGAAATCTCAATGGTACCTGATTCAGCGAGATCACGAGAGAATACCAGTTCGTTGTTGGCATTGATTGATGCAGTTACCTGAATTGTCGTACTGGTTGAAACGATGGCAGAGTTTATGGCACTCGCCAGTTCAGCACCTGTACTCAGGGAAGTAATTCCACTGCTTGCATCCAGTGTGATATTAATCGTTTGCGCTGCCTGACTTTGGGCACCGGCAATCGAGATATCGAAGTTGATACGATTTGATGCTGAAAGTACGGTTGCACCCAGCTTGGATGGATCAATCGCAGAACCACCGGTGGTTGATGCTGCAACAGCATCGATCACGGTATCAGCGGAGACAACGTTAGCACCTGTACCCGTTGTATTTTCGGTGATGCCCAAAACGCTGGCTACAACTGCTGACGTAGTCGTGTTGTTGTCGCCATAGTTTCTGACTTCGAGGGTTCCGGCTTCTGCTGTATCACGTGTGATCTGCAGATTTCCATTTGCATCAACACTTGCAGTTGCTGCGATTGGGGTTGAAGCACCTGAAATGGAAGTATTAATCGCATCAGCTAGTTGCTGAACCGTGCCACCCGTCAGATCAGATGTAATTGATACTGTGTGAGTGTCGTTCTCTGATGTCGTATCAGCATTACTGATGACGATATCAAATTCCAGTGCGTTCACACCGGAGAAGTCTGTGAAGGCAGCTAATGAAGAACCGGTGCTGGTAATACTTGCAGCAACTGCTGCAGTATCAAATGCACTTGTTGGCGCACCATCTTCAGAAGTACGAACCGTTGTAGATACAGCAGCAGTATTGGCTGCATAGGTACCCGCAACAAGTCCTGAATTGGAGATATCTCCAGTGCTCTCTGAAATAACAATCGCTGTGCCTGAAGTCTCGGCTCGCAGTGTATATCCACCGGAAACCGTGCCACGGTCTGTAAGACCTGTGCTCGCGGCAGACAAAGTGCCTGTATCAAATGACAGCGTAATATTACGACCGTCTTCTGCAACCAGGTTCACACCACCGAATCGGGTACCTGAATCGACTGCAGTAACACCTGTCTCACCAGTTCGTGAGTTGATGGCTGCAACGATACCTTGCCTGTCGGCTGAGTCATCAACGTCACCAGTTGCCAGCGCGATGCTTACCCCATTTAAGGATACCGTACCGCTTGTTGCGGCAGCACCGCCACTGACCGTGTCTTGCACGCTACCGGTTGCTGTATTAGCCAGTACTTCTGCAAGGACACCAGATTGATCCGAAGCACGGTTAATTGCCGCTACTTTGGAGATTGCACTTGAAGGTGAATTTGCAAAAGAAGACGTATCATCAGAGGCAACAGATGGGCCTATAACGACGCCGTTTATAACGAGGTCGCCATTTCCGAGACCGCCGTCTGATCCTATCGCGCTGACACCAGCGGCTCTACCGCCACCCAGGTTATCAGCGGTTAATTCGGCGATGCCGAAACTAACAGTCTCGCCGCGGTTTGCACCAACTTGAAATGATGCAGCAAAGTTGCCATCCAGCAGATTGGTTCCGTTAAAGTCGGTCTGCTCACCTGTCCGTGTGATTTCTGCGATAAGCTGCTTGGCTTCCGAGTTGAGTGCTTCCCTGTCAACATCCGAGTTCGTGGCGTTAGATGACTGCAGGGCTAGCTCACGTAATCGCTGAAGGTTGGTTGTGATTGAACTCAACGCACCCTCTGCGGTTTGTGCAAGAGATATTCCTCTTATCTGAGAGGAGAAACGTGTCGAGATCGCAAGTCCCGCAGCGTCATCCTTCGCGCTGTTAATCCTGAGACCCGAAGATAATCTTTCCAGCGCAGTCCTGTTTGCAGACTGGGAGCTGTTCAGATTACGTTGAGCCGTCAAGGACGCAATGTTTGTATTAATAATTTGAGGCATGGTTTCTTACTCCATAAGGCCGTTCGCGGAATGCGAGCGACC
>CAZJRI010000119.1:0-2227 GCA_964548025.1 uncultured Pseudomonadales bacterium | reverse complement strand
ATTCAAAGCACTTCCCTTCATACAAGCTCGCGAGAAGTACTACTGCTCAAGTGGGGTAACGACAGGTTCTGAAATTCCTTTAATCTTTTTAATCGATTTCAACTCAAGTGGTCGATGACATAACCGCAAGAAATAAAGGCGTGGTTAATAGCGCGATTCGCTATGACAAACAAAGCCCCGGACTGAAGTAAAGATCCGAATGTCCGACTACACTTATATAGTTGTAGTGACTATTTCTGTTTAACCTATTAACCGACGACCAGGCCGTATAGGAACATGAATCAACCCGTAATCTTGATGCGAGATGACATGATGCCAGAGCAACTGAAGCACTGGCGGGAAATCAATGCGCTCTCGGAATCCATTGCAATAAAAGCACTCGGGGAAGACTGGCACGAGGTGCTGGATCTCGCAGAGGTGCGCGATTCAATGGTGGATGCCTTTTTCAGGCAGGGGATTTGCAGAAACTTGCTACCAAGAGTGATGGCAGATGTCAGCGTCATGACCAAACAACATACCGATATTCTACTGCTCATAAAGGAAAAGCAGCGAGATGCGCAACATCGGGAAGAAATACTGACAAACGCAAAAATGCAGATAGAACAAATCTCTAAAGGAGATTAATAACTACTTCTCAAGGAAGAGATCATGCCAACAGCAACCCAGACTGCAGAGTCACCGTCTCCGGGCGATACAAATTCCCTATTGGTTCAATGCAGAGCCTTTATTGACGACGGGAACGCCGTTCGCGCAAAAGAATTGCTCGAACCAATGCTGCGTAGTCTTCAGGCTGAACCAGAGATATCCAGGGCATCTATCGATGCATTGCTTCTGTACGCCAACGCACAGCGTCAGACGGGTAACTTTAGAGATTCACTTAATAATCTACATACGGTGCTTCAACGCGCACCCGATCTTCGGTCAGACATATTGCCAGCCATATTTCACTGTCTTGCCAACCTGAAACAGATTCCCCCAGAGCCGGGCATGCAGTCTTATGTTGAAGAATTCCTGAAAGCAGAATTCACGGATAATGAATTTATTGATCGTCTTTGCGTAACACTTCTGAAACAGATATTGCATCTTGATGAGGGAGACTATGAACTCGAAGTATCCGATATCGCCAATGAAAAACTTA
The DNA here is from genome assembly GCA_964548025.1 of uncultured Pseudomonadales bacterium. Classification (GTDB taxonomy): domain Bacteria; phylum Pseudomonadota; class Gammaproteobacteria; order Pseudomonadales; family Azotimanducaceae; genus JAHRVQ01. The sequence goes on along the minus strand of CAZJRI010000119.1, from coordinate 1,089 downwards.
TTCTGGCCGCACTGCCTAAATTATTTCTGGCAGATCCGGACCTCGAACTGTTTTTCAACGAACTAAGGCAATATCTCCTCGCATTTACCCTCGAAGAAGGCATGCGTCAGGAAATCGCACCTCTGGTACAAGCCATGGCACTCAGGGGTTTCAACAACGAATACGTCAATTTCGTTACGGATAACGAGAAAGAGATCATCGCAGGATTACAGACAACCCTTGCGGCACAACTGCCTGGCATTGATAACCTGGTCGGTGTATCGCACGTCATTCTTATTCTTGGCATGTATGTGCCCATTGGCGATCTGCCCTGTCAGCAGATCATCCGCGGGTTCAGTTATGAGCATTGGCCGGACATATTGAAGCCACTGGTAAAAAGCATGCTGTTTGATCGAGATAAAGAACTGGCACTCGGCGCAGAGATTCCCTCGTTAAGCACGATTTCAGATCTCGTTTCCAACAAGGTCAGACAGCAATACGAGGCAAATCCCTACCCCAGGTGGAATTCGGCTCATATCAGACCCCAACCGATATCGTATCTTGAGGGCTATCATCATCTTCACGAGACAACACACAACGCCATTCAGTTCGACAAACCTCTGGATTGTCTTGTCGCAGGCTGCGGGACTGGCAAGCACCCTATTATATGTGCCAAAAACTTCTCACATCTCAACATAACAGCAATTGATCTCAGCATGGCCAGCCTGTCCTACGCAAAGCGCAAGGCAGGTGAACTGGATGCAAACAATATCGCATTCAAACAATGTGACATCCTCGATGTAGATCTGCTGGATCAGCAATTTGACCTGATCGAATGTGCAGGCGTCCTGCATCATATGGATGATCCTGAACTCGGTCTGAAACGATTACTGCAAGTGCTGAAACCTGGCGGACTTATCTACCTGGGACTTTATAGCGAACTCGCCCGGGTGGAAATCACACGGCTTCGACATGCCTATCATTCCGAGGGCCAATCAGCATCCCCGGACGGTATCCGGACATTCAGGCAGACAATGCTGACCACAGCGCTCTCTGATCTCATGATATCGAGAGACTTCTATTCACTCTCCAGTTGCCGGGACCTGCTTT
>CAZJRI010000118.1:0-16545 GCA_964548025.1 uncultured Pseudomonadales bacterium | reverse complement strand
GATCATCAGGCACTGTTTTTGGTGCCGGAGGTGCCGGGGGTTTCCTGACAAAACTGACTACCTGGGTAGCTATTGCGTTTTTTGTGACCAGTTTTGCACTTGCCTTCTTTGCGAAACAGAAATCGGTTGACGCAAGAACCCTGGGTGTTCCCGAAGTCGTGGATCAGATACCAGTCGAAGCAGAAGTTGAGCTGCCTGAACTCGGAGCGGGGGCAGCAACAGATGCCAATGAATCAGAGTTGCCTGCCTTCGAACCGGAAGACTCCGAATTACCAGAGAATTAGAGTTTAAATTTCATATAACATATATTTATTAAAGGAATATTTTTTATAGCCGAAGTGGTGAAATTGGTAGACACGCCATCTTGAGGGGGTGGTGAGCTTATGCTCGTGGAGGTTCAAGTCCTCTCTTCGGCACCAAATTCAGATTTTCGCAGTGAGGCGAAAACACAATCCGCCCAGTACCGGAAAACAAGTACTTGAAATACTGCCCTCAAATTGCGGCTTTCGCTGTATGGCAACGACACACAAAGACAACGCAACAGATTTTAGGTATTTGCTCAGAACTGCACTAATTTTTGAATATTCTTACCCTGAAGTTGTCTAATTTCGGTCGATGGCTGGATTAAGAGCACAATTAGTGTATCTACTGCGCCTAACCCGTCCCTTGATAGTTGACCGATTACGAATGCGAACCTATAATTCGCCCCCTTGTTGTTGCGGGGTGGAGCAGTCTGGTAGCTCGACGGGCTCATAACCCGTAGGTCGTAGGTTCAAATCCTGCCCCCGCTACCACAGATATTGGAGTCAAGCCCCTTATCAGGGGCTTTTTATTAGCTCTGGCATTATTTAATAGCGTTGTTTGGTGGACTATTGGAAGCGGTTGGCTAGAGTCAGGAATGTGGATGGCAAGTGCCATTCGAATAGTGAGAATGGGCCTAGTGCCCATTTTTTGTTTGGCGTTTAGATAAGGGCAGCACAACGGGTGAATGAACAGATCCAGATGCTGATTGAACCGGTTGTAAACGGAATGGATTTCGAACTCTGGGGAATAGAGTACCTGACTCAGGGCAAAAATTCTGTGTTGAAGGTTTATATCGATACAGAAGGCGGTGTGGATGTGGATGATTGCGCGCGCATCAGCAGGCAAATAAGCAGTTTGCTGGATGTGGAAGAACCGATTAGCGGAAGGTATGTCCTGGAAGTGTCATCACCCGGCATGGATCGCAGATTGTTCACGATGAAGCAGTATGATGAATTCAAGGGAGCAGAAGTTAAAATCAGACTTCACTCCCCGTTTGAAGGTAAGAGAAAATACACTGGCCTGTTGTGTGGCATGGATGATAGTGATGTCGTTTTAAGGGTCGGAGAACAAGAGTACTTATTTCCATTTGAAGAAGTGGATAGAGCGAATGTAGTACCGTCTTTTTGAAACTGACGGAAGTTTGAAAACGTTCGAATATTGGAAAATGGTGACACGATAAATGTCACTTAAATATATTGTCAGATTGAGGCAATGTAATGAGCAAAGAAATTTTATTAGTTGTTGATTCTGTTTCTAACGAGAAGGGTGTGTCTCAGGACATTATTTTTGAAGCGTTGGAACTGGCCCTGGCAACAGCGACAAAAAAACGCTACGGAGAAGATGTCGAATTGCGCGTTGAGATCGACCATGAATCCGGTGAGTACGATACTTTTCGTCGTTGGCTGGTAATAGAAGACGACGAAGAGATGGAATTCCCCTCTGCACAGATGACTGTATCTGCTGCACAGATTGATCAGCCGGAATTGCAGGTCGGGGACTACGTTGAAGAACAGGTTGAATCAGTTGAATTTGGTAGAATCGCGGCACAAACCGCCAAGCAGGTTATTGTACAGAAGGTTCGTGAAGCGGAAAGGGCTCAGGTGGTCGATGCCTATCGATCCAGAGTTGGAGAATTGGTCAATGGCCAGGTTAAAAAGGTTAACCGGGATGCGGTGATCGTAGATCTCGGTAATAACGCAGAAGCGCTGTTGCCGAGGGAGGAGTGGATTCCGCGTGAAACATTTCGCATAGGTGACAGGCTCAGGGCTCTACTCAAAGAAGTTCGCCCCGAAGTAAGAGGTCCGCAACTGGCGCTATCCAGAACCGTACCAGAAATGCTGGTTGAACTATTTAAAATTGAAGTACCGGAAATTGCGGACGGCGTTATCGAAATATTGGCATCGGCCAGAGATCCGGGGTCGCGTGCAAAAATCGCTGTAAAGACCAATGATGGCCGAATTGATCCCATAGGTGCATGTGTAGGCATGCGTGGGTCGAGAGTCCAGGCGGTATCCGGTGAACTGTGCAATGAGCGGATAGATATAGTGGACTGGGACGACAATATTGTTCAGCTTGCGATTAATGCCATGTCACCTGCAGAGGTTGTCTCAATCGTTGTCGATGAAGAAACCGGTAGTATGGATATTGCGGTCAGCGAGGATAATCTGGCACAGGCTATTGGTCGCGGAGGTCAAAATGTAAAACTGGCCAGCGAATTGACCGGCTGGGTCCTCAATATAATGACGGAAGAAGAAGCATCCGAAAAACATGATGAGGAAGCCGGTTCGGTAATTGAAAATTTCATGAAACAATTGGATGTCGATGAAGATGTCGCGATTGTTCTGGTTGAAGAAGGCTTCACCACACTGGAAGAGGTTGCCTATGTGCCAGTTGATGAAATGAATGCAATTGAAGGCTTTGACGAAGAGATAGTCGAGGAACTTAGAAATCGTGCCAAGAGTGCGCTGACTACTCAGGAACTGGCGAATGAAGAAGAATTAGGAAATGCCGAACCTCCCGCACAAGATTTGCTGGAGATGGAAGGCATGGATACGAGACTTGCATATCAACTTGCTAATACGGGCGTGGTCACGATGGAAGATCTGGCTGAACTAGCAGTTGATGAACTGACTGAGATTGAAGGCATGGATGAGGAGCGGGCTGGCCAACTGATTATGACTGCACGCGCCCCATGGTTTGAAGAGGATTCGGCTGATGAGGCCTGATCCAAAAGTAGGGTGAAATGAATGGCAGATGTAACTGTATCGCAACTGGCAGATACCATCGGTACACCGTTTGATCGATTATTGCAGCAATTGCAAGAGGCTGGTCTGCATCAGAGAAGTGCAGAAGATATGGTGTCGGAAGAAGAGAAGCAAACCCTGCTTAATCATATCAAGAAAGGCCACGGGGAAGCGGAAGGCGCCCCGAAGAAAATCACTCTCAAGAGACGTACGATAAGCACGTTAAAAACGGGTGGGAGTGCCGGTCGAGGAAGGACAGTAAATGTAGAGGTCAGAAAGAAACGGACCTATGTGCGTAAAAGCGATGTCGAGACTCCCGTTGCGCCTGCGACGGTATCAGAGAAACCAGCAGAAGTAGCTCCTGAAGTAACCCCTCCCCCGGCAGCGGAAAAAACTGCCCCAACGGTTGATGAAGATGTGCGCAGAAAACTGGCACATGCCGAACTTGAAAAAGAGTCAGAAAATCGCCGGAAGGAAGCTGCGAAGAAGCGGGAAGAAGAGGAAGAAAAAGCCAAGCAACTTGAAGAAAGAAAAGCGCAGAAAGCGAAGGAAGCTGAAGCCAAAAAAGAAAAAGAGCTCGAAGAAAGCAAGATTAGCAGTCGAAAAGATAAACGCGATCGCCATGACCTGGACGAGACTGATACAAAGGAGAAGCGTTCAAAGCATGGTGATAGAAAACGGCGCGTAGAAGAGTTGATCGAGGAAGAGGTCGATGAAGTCCTTGATGAAGAAGATGTCGAAGCTCTGGTAGAAGATAGCAGCGATGGTAAGGCTGCTGCTCCGTTGGGTTTATCTACGAGCAGGCCAAAGCGACCTGCCAAACCACAAGGACCAAAGCATCAGTTTAAAGTGCCAACCAAGGAAGTGGTGCGAGAAGTGGAACTGGGTGAGTCCATCAGTGTTGCCCAATTGTCTCAGAAGATGTCTGTGAAGGCGGCCGATGTAATCAAAACGCTGATGGGCCTCGGTGAGATGGTGAATATCAACCAGTTGATTGATCAGGAAACAGCCTCGTTGGTGGTTGAAGAGTTTGGGCACCAGGTGAAACTCGTTGATGCAGATGCACTTGAAAAGTCTCTCGTTGATGAAGAAATGTCACTGGAAGGTGAGCCAGTTCAAAGAGCACCTGTTGTCACGGTCATGGGACATGTAGACCACGGTAAAACATCGCTTCTTGACCATATTCGAAAAGCCAATGTCGTTGATGGTGAGGCTGGCGGAATTACACAGCACATAGGCGCTTATCGTGTAAATACTGATCACGGTGAGATTTGTTTTATTGATACCCCTGGCCATGCAGCATTTACCGCAATGCGAGCAAGGGGCGCGCAATCAACAGATATTGTCATTCTGGTGGTCGCTGCTGACGATGGGGTTATGCCGCAAACGGAAGAAGCTATTCAGCACGCGAAGGCTGCAGGCGCGCCGATGGTCGTGGCAATTAATAAAATCGACAAAGAGGGAGCGGACCCTGAACGAGTTAAAAATGAGCTTGCAGCCAGAGAAGTAATCCCGGATGACTGGGGAGGTGATACTCAGTTTATACCGGTGTCCGCAATCAGTGGTGAAGGTGTGGCAGAATTACTTGAGGCCGTATTGCTCCAGGCAGAAATACTGGAGCTGACAGCCGTTCAGGAAGGTGCAGCCCACGGGGTCGTGATTGAATCTGAACTCGACAAGGGCAGAGGCACAATCGCTACTCTGTTGATTCAGAATGGGACTCTTAATCAGGGTGATATCACAGTCGCCGGGCAACAGTTTGGAAGGGTCAGGGCGATAAACGATGACAAGGGTCGGGTAGTGAAGAGCGCCGGGCCGTCAACGCCGGTGACCATCCTGGGCATGGATGGCACACCGGATGCGGGTGAATCCTTTGTTGTGGTGAAGGATGAAAGACGCGCACGCGAAGTTGCTTCTTTCCGTCGGGACAAGGCAACAGGTGAACGCCTGGCAAGTCCTGCAACAAGCCTGGATAATTTGCTGGAGAGTTTTGGTTCTGCGGATGTCAATTATCTGAATATCGTCGTTAAAGCTGACGTAAGAGGCTCGCTCGAAGCAATCGTATCCGCTCTGAACGATCTTGGTAACGATGAGGTTAAGGTGAATGTTGTATTCGCCGGTGTAGGTGCAATTGCAGAACATGATGTGAACTTTGCGATTACGGCCAATGCCGTCATTTTTGGATTCAATGTTCGAGCGGATGCAGCCGCCAGGAAGAAGATTGAAGAAGAGAACATAGATTTACGTTACTACAAGGTTATTTATGATCTTGTAGATGATGTGAAAGCGGCGTTAAGCGGTATGTTGTCACCGGAAATAAGAGAAGAAATAGTCGGCATAGCGGAAGTGCGTGATGTATTCCAATCCAAAAATCTGGGCAACATTGCCGGTTGTATGGTTATCGAGGGCACGGTATCCAGAGACAAGAGAATAAGGGTTCTCAGAGACAATATCGTAATATTTGAAGGTGAACTGGAATCTCTCAGGCACTTCAAAGATGAAGTCGAAAATGCACGAAACGGTACGGAATGCGGAGTCGGTGTAAAGAACTACAATGACGTTAAGGTAGGCGACCAGATCGAGGTATTCGATACCCGCGAAGTCGCAAGAGAATTGTAGAGCGCACCCCGATTTATGCCCAGGGAATTTAGCAGAGGTAAACGAATCGCCGATCATATTCAGCGAGAGCTGGCTATCGTGATCCAGAGAGAAATCAAAGATCCGCGAATTGGTATGGTTACGTTAAACGAGGTAAAGGTTAGTCGGGATCTTGCCTATGCAGATGTCTATTTCACCATGTTTCCCAGCGAGAATAGCGGTGAAAGCACGAAAGTACTGAATAACGCTGCCGGATTCCTCAGAAGTCAGCTTGCGAAAATTCTGGCGACACGTACAACGCCACGGCTGCGTTTCCACTTTGATGAAACCATCGAGAATGGTGCCAGGTTGTCAAAAGCTATAGATGATGCCATCAGGCAGGATAGCGAAGGCCACAAAAGTTAGGCAGAGGCAGGTCAACGAAAACATGACAAAACGCGCAAACAAGCGTCGAGACCTGAGCGGTATTCTGGTCTTGGACAAACCCGTTGGTTTGACCTCAAATGCGGCATTGCAGAAGGCAAAACACCTGTTTAACGCGAAAAAGGCGGGCCATACAGGCAGTCTTGATCCCCTGGCCACTGGCGTATTGCCGTTGTGTTTTGGAGAGGCAACGAAGTTCTCCCAATTTCTCCTGGATGCAGACAAGCGTTATCGGGCCACTGTGACACTTGGTATCCGCACGACGACCGGTGATGCAGAAGGAGATATCCTGGAAGAGATATCAGTTGATGGCTACAGTGATACTGAGATTGAAGCCGCACTTGAGCAGTTTCGTGGTGAGATTGAACAGATCCCGTCCATGTATTCAGCAATCAAAGTGAATGGTCAACCCTTGTATAAATTGGCCCGTCAGGGTATTGAGATCGAGCGAAAGTCACGAAGAGTCAGCATCTACGAGATAGAACTGATCGAAAATCTGTCAGACAGGCTGATATTGGATATTTCCTGTAGTAAAGGAACTTATATAAGAACACTGGCAGAGGACCTGGGTAAAGTGTTAGGCTGCGGCGCGCATATCAGTGCCCTCAGGCGAACAAGTTCCGGACCCTTTACGATTGAACAGGCCTTGACGCTGGATGAGCTACATGAAATCAGGGATTCAGAAGGTTTAACCTGCCTTGACGGCGTATTGAGGTCCCTGGCTGATGCTGTGCAGGATTGGCCCAGCGTCGAACTTACAGAGATTACAGCTTCGTATCTGAAACAGGGACAACCCGTGCAGATTGCGAAAGCGCCCACCAGTGGATGGGTAAGAATTTTTTCTGAATCTGTCGACAATAGTGAAGTTAGATTCATTGGAGTCGGTGAGATAATGGAAGATGGTCGGATCGCCCCAAGAAGGCTGGTCGCGACAAATTAGGATGGTAATCAACCAGCAGTTGATACCCGACGGTGACTACAAATATGCGTGGTCATTCGTTGTTTATAGAGTCCGGCTGAGAGCAAAGCTCAAAGTCGAATCGGCATATTAAGTAGGAGAAATACAAGTGGCATTAACCACAGAAACCAAAGCTGAAATTATCAAGGAGTTCGGTGAATCGGAAAATGATACCGGTTCTCCAGAGGTACAAATTGCATTACTGACAGCAAATATAGAGAAGCTCCAGTCGCATTTTCAGGAGCATAAACACGATCATCACTCCAGAGTGGGATTGTTGAGAATGGTCAGTCAACGTCGTAAGTTGTTGAACTACCTCATGAATAAGAGCACTGATAGATATGCTCAGCTAATCAAAAGACTTGGGTTAAGAAGATAAAGAAACCCGGCCGGTATTATTTTGCAGGGTGATCAAAAAACTCCTGCATTAAGGAAAGCAGAAAACCGGCAACTAGAAAATTATTGGAGACAACATTGAATTCTGTAAAGAAAAAATTTAACTACGGCGACCAGGAGGTCGTGATCGAAACTGGCAAGATTGCCAGACAGTCCACTGCAGCGGTTCTAGTAACCATGTCGGAAACGACAGTACTTGTTGCTGTGGTGGGACGCAAAGAATCCAGACCCGGACAGGACTTTTTCCCGTTAACGGTTAACTATGAAGAAAAGACCTATGCAGCGGGAAAAATACCCGGTGGTTTTTTCAAGCGCGAAGGTCGCCCGTCTGAGAAAGAGACGCTGACATCGAGACTGATAGACAGACCCATTCGTCCTTTATTTCCAAAAGGCTTCATGAATGAGGTGCAGGTCCAGTGCCAGGTAGTCTCGGCCGCAAAAGATATTGATCCGGATATTCCAGCGATGATCGGCGCGTCTGCTGCACTGGCACTCTCAGGGTTACCCTTTGCCGGCCCTATTGGCGGTGCGCGAGTTGGTTTTACCGAGGAGGGCTATCTGCTCAATCCGGGGTATGAAGCATTGGAAAGTTCAGATCTTGATATGGTGGTCGCCGGGACGGAATCCGCCGTGCTGATGGTCGAATCGGAAGCAAAAGAACTGACAGAAGACCAGATGCTGGGTGCTGTTCTGTTTGCTCACCAGGAAATGCAGGTCGTGATCAAGGCGATAAGTGAGCTGAAAGCTGAAGTGGGTAAACCCGAGTGGGATTGGCAGCCGGAACCAGAGAACGAATCATTGACACAAGCAGTGGCAGAGAAATTCTCAGGTAGTATCGGAGAGGCTTACCAGACAGTGGATAAAATGGAACGCCAGGATCAATTACAAGCATTACGTGCAGCTGCTATAGAAAGCCTGGTAGACGTAGATTCCGATATCGACGCTGATGAAGTCTCAGGCATATTTGGAAAATTGGAAAAGAAAATAGTCCGAAGCAGAATCATTGCTGGTGAACCGAGAATTGATGGTCGCGATACCCGCACTGTTCGAAACATAGGCGTTGAAGTTGGCTTTCTCGACAAAACCCATGGCTCGGCTTTATTCACACGCGGTGAAACACAAGCCATCGTGACAACGACATTGGGTTCGATGCGCGATGCGGCAATTATTGATGCACTAAGCGGCTCGTATCGGGATCACTTCCTTTTACACTATAACTTCCCGCCATACAGTGTCGGCGAAACCGGATTCTCCGGTGGACCCAAGCGAAGGGAAATTGGTCACGGTCGACTTGCCCGTCGGGGTGTTGCAGCGGTACTTCCAACCAATGAAGAATGGCCTTATACGGTCAGGGTCGTATCCGAAATAACAGAATCAAATGGTAGCTCGTCAATGGCGAGTGTCTGTGGAGCGAGCCTGTCTCTGATGGACGCAGGTGTACCTCTGAAGGCTCCGGTTGCAGGCGTTGCCATGGGATTGGTGAAGGATGATGATGGATATGCCGTTCTGACTGACATATTGGGTGATGAAGATCATCTGGGCGACATGGATTTTAAAGTTGCCGGAACGGAAACCGGAGTTACCGCGCTGCAGATGGATATCAAAATTCAGGGCATTACCGAGCAGATTATGGATACTGCACTGGCGCAAGCCAAAGATGCCAGACTGCATATCCTGGGCGAGATGAACAAGGTTATTGGCAGATCACGCGATGATGTATCTGAAAACGCACCTGCAATGGTCACCTTGAAGATAGAGTCCGACAAGATTCGCGATGTAATCGGCAAAGGTGGTGCGACAATTCGATCAATCACGGAAGAAACAGGTGCATCAATTGACATTGATGACGATGGCACGATTACCATTTTTGGTGAAGGGCTGGAATCCAGAGATGCCGCTGTAGCGAAGATCGAAGAGATAACCGCCGAAGCTGAGGTAGGTAAAATCTATCAGGGCAAGGTTGTGAAAATTGCTGACTTCGGTGCATTCGTCAATATCATCCCCGGCAAGGATGGCCTCGTTCACATCTCCCAGATCGCAAAGGAGAGAGTTGAAAAGGTGACAGATTATCTATCTGAGGGTCAGGAAGTTGAGGTTATCTGCCTTGATGTTGATCGTGGTCGAATCAAACTGTCTATTAAGGAACTTTTGAAAGACAAACCTGAAGAAGAAGCGTCACAAGCTGACGATGCTGATTCGGGTGATACCTCCGAAGCTGATACGGCAAGCTAGAAGGACCTGCTGTTCGCTAGCGCTTCGTAACGCAGCAAAAAAAGGGGACATAAGTCCCCTTTTTTTATGGTCTGTTTTTTACCAGGTCATCAACGACACCAGGGTCGGCGAGCGTACTGGTATCACCCAGGTTATCCAACTCATTCTCGGCGATTTTACGCAGGATACGTCGCATGATTTTTCCTGAACGGGTCTTTGGCAATCCTGGTGCCCATTGAATGATATCTGGTTTTGCAATTGCGCCGATTTCCGAACGAACGAGTGCATTTAATTCCTCAAGGAGTTCATCGCTACTCTCAATACCCGACATTAAAGTCACATAGGCATAGATACCCTGTCCTTTGATATCATGGGGATATCCAACCACCGCTGCTTCGGCGACCGCTTCATGCAGGACCAGGGCGCTTTCGACCTCGGCTGTACCCATGCGATGACCTGAAATATTGAGTACATCGTCAACTCGCCCGGTTATCCAGAAATATCCGTCTTCATCCCGTCGGGCACCGTCGCCGCAGAAATAATAACCTGGATGCTGGGAATAGTAGGTCTCGACACATCGCTCATGATCGCCGAAAACGGTTCTGATCTGTCCCGGCCATGACTGTGAGATACCGAGATTGCCAGATGCCGCCCCCTCAAGTTCGTTGCCGTCCGGGTCCAGGATAACGGGCTTCACGCCGAAGAAAGGTCTGGTGGCTGAACCGGGTTTCAATGCAGTTGCTCCTGGCAATGGTGTAATCATGATCCCGCCGGTCTCGGTCTGCCACCAGGTATCTACTATGGGAGACTTCTCTTCGCCGACAATATGGTAATACCATTCCCAGGCCTCCGGATTGATAGGTTCACCGACTGTGCCAAGTAGTCGAAGGCTCTCTCTGCTGGTGCTTGTAACGAATTCATTACCCTGGCCCATTAACGCGCGCAGTGCTGTCGGGGCAGTATAAAAAATATTTACCTTGTGCTTATCGACCACCTGCCAGCAGCGGGATGCATCAGGGTAGGTAGGTACTCCCTCAAACATCAAAGTAGTGGCACCATTTGCGAGAGGGCCGTAAACGATATATGAGTGACCTGTTACCCAGCCTACATCAGCAGTACACCAGTAAATATCGCCGTCGTGATAATCAAAAACGTACTTGTGAGTCATCGCGGCGTACAGCAGGTAACCGCCAGTGGTATGCAAGACGCCTTTTGGTTTACCCGTTGAACCGGAAGTGTAGAGAATGAAAAGCGGATCTTCACTGTCCATTGGGTCAGGATCGCAAGTCGCTGACACGGCAGCGGTACTTTCTTCATACCAGATATCCCGTTGCTCGTGCCAGGCAATGTCCCCTCCGGTTCGCTTGACAACCAGCACGGTGTGGACATTGGGGCAACTCTCTAGTGCCAGATCTGTATTGCTTTTCAGCGGAATGGGTCTGCCTGATCTCACTCCTTCATCGGCGGTTATAACTGTTTGACAATCTGAATCCAGAATTCTGTCCTTCAGTGCCTGGGGTGAAAAACCGCCAAATACCACGGAGTGAATTGCGCCTATTCGCGTGCAGGCGAGCATTGCGTAGGCTGCCTGGGGGATCATCGGCATATAAATACAAACTCTGTCGCCTTTTTTCACCCCCCTTTCTTTCAACACGTTGGCAAGTCTGCATACATGTTCGTGGAGTTCGGTATAAGTGATCTTCTCGTCATCATTTGGGTCGTCACCCTCCCATATGATGGCTGTCTGATCTCCTCTCTTTTCAAGATGTCGGTCTATGCAATTGAAACTGGCGTTTAGCTCTCCGCCGATGAACCACTTGGCGGTCCCTTTTGGAAAATCCGATTCGGTGAGTTTCTCCCAGGGCTTCGTCCAGGTTAGAAATTCATTTGCCTTCCGAGGCCAGAAACTCTCCGGCTGGTTAATCGATGCATCGTACATAGTCCGATAGTCATCGTCATTGAGATGCGCCCTTTTCTGTGTTTCAGGGAGAATAGAATAGACTTTGACCTCAGACATGAGATGTCCCCTTCTTAAATATGTTTAGCAGCCAGATACCTGTTTAGTAATGTGTCAGTAGAAGCATCCAGATTCGCGCTGCCTCCCTGAATAGATGAATATATGGTATCCCCTAGTACTTTGCCAAGCTCCACGCCCCACTGGTCAAATGGATTAATTTCCCAGATGACTGCCTGGCAGAATACCTTGTGTTCATACAGAGCGATCAGAGCGCCCAGCGTTTGTGGTGTGACCTTTTCGAGCAGGATAGTATTGGAGGGTCGGTTGCCTGGCATGTGCCTGTAGGGCTCCTCTGATGACGGATTCTCGTCGGTTGATTCAGATCCCAGCATCAACGCCTGGCTTTGGCCCAGACAATTCGCAACCAGTTTGTCATGATGATCCATATGGCTGTGGTGAGGAACCAGAGGTAATACAAAATCAACGCTCACAAACTGGGTGCCCTGGTGCAGCAGTTGATGGAAAGCATGCTGGCCATTGGTACCTTCGCCTCCCCAGATAATCGGTCCGGTTGGATATTCGACTTTGTCTTGATCGGTCCTGATAGATTTACCGTTGCTTTCCATATCCAGTTGCTGAAGGTGTTGAGGCAGCAGTCGCATGCTGTGATCATAAGGCAGTATTGCGTGGCTCCCCGCGCCAAAGAAGTGCTGATACCAGATGCCAAGCCAGGCCAGGATCATGGGCATGTTTTCAGGCATGGCTGAGTTGGCGAAATGTCGATCCATCTCTGCTGCGCCATTCAGCAATTCATCAAATACGTCGAAACCGTATCTGATCGCGATGGGAAGACTAACCGCAGACCAGACGCTGTATCGACCGCCCACCCAATCCCAGATCGGCAGAATATTGTTCGTATCAACGCCGAAACGTAGTGCAGCATCTGTGTTGGCTGTGATGGCGACCAGATGATGCGAGAGATCATCTTTCTCCATGTTAGTGAGTAGCCACTCTCTTGCTGTCTCAGCGTTAGTAATGGTTTCAAGCGTGTTGAAGGTTTTTGAGACAACAATGACGAGGGTCTCGTCCGGATCCAGTTTGGAAAGAACCTGAGAGATATGTTGTGCATCAACATTGGCAATGTAGTGAAGGGAGATGTCGGCAGCAGGCTGTGCCATCAGTGATTCATCAATCATTCTGGGACCCAGGTACGAGCCGCCAATTCCCAGATGTACGACATGCTTGATTGGCCTATTCGAGTGTCCGTGCCATCCGCCCTGACGAAGGGCATCACTTATTTTCTTCATGCGATCAAGGGAGTCGAAAACCTGGTCCGCTTTCGATGCGAGTCCATCCGGAATCGCCGAAGAGGGAGTACGAAGTAGCGTATGCAATGCAGCCCGATTCTCTGTCGAGTTAATTCGTGCACCGCCTGTCATCTGCTTGATGGATTCAAATACGCCTGCTTCATCGGTGATATCAGAAAAAATTTGTAGAGTTTGGTCATCGATCAGGTTTTTGGAGTAGTCAAGGTAAAGTCCTGCGACTTCAATGCTGAACCTCGACGCCCGTTTGGGATCATCATTGAAAAGTCTTTTCATTGAATACTGTTTTGCAGCCCTGGCATGACGGGTGAGTGTTTTCCAACTTGGATATTCCAGGACTGCCATGGATTAAATTATCGAAGGGACTGGGTTGTAATAGTATCGACCTTGATTGACTGTTAGAAGATTTTTCAACAGCAAATCGTAGTCGACGTCATTGTTAACCAGATCAATCTCGGCAGCATTGACAATGAGCAAAGGTGATGAATCGTAGTAGTGAAAAAATCTGGCATAACTCTCAACCAGTTGGCTCAGATAGGCTGAGTCAATATTCTGCTCCGCTTTGATTCCTCTTTTGTGGATTCGATCCAATAAGACTTCCTTTGGTGCCTGGAGATAGATGACGAGATCGGGGATTGGCGCATCTATGGTCAGGTGATCATAAATATTCTCATAAAGTCTCAGCTCATCATCATCGAGATTAATTTCAGCGAACAGACGATCTTTCTCCATAAGAAAATCCGCAACTCTTACTGGTTCGAACAGATCACTTTGACGCAGTTCCTGAATCTGTCTTGCCCGTTCAAACAGGAAAAAGAGTTGTGTTTGTAATGCGGTCTGCTTGCGATCCTGGTAGAAACGTTCGAGGAATGGATTAACCTCCGGTGCCTCCAGGAACAAATCGTAGTTGAGTGATTTAGCCAGACGTTTTGCGAATGATGTTTTACCCACGCCAATTGGTCCTTCTACAGCGATATAGCGAGGTAGTTTCTCCAACGTAAATGTCTATCCCTTTTGATCCGTTGACCAGTCGTGGCGACTGGATTGATTATCGCAGGTCGTGTTGCGGCCTGTCGTTATTATACTGGCTTTCGGGGGCGTCTTTTACGCTTGTGTTTTCTTTTCGGTCTGGTTTGCTGTCTGGCCATTTCGACTCTTTTTTCCGGTGCATTTTCCTGGAATTCGGTCCACCAGTCTCCCAGACCATCCAGTGCTTCACCCGAGGCTTCTCTCATTAGCAGGAAGTCATAGGCAGCCCTAAACCGCTTGTGCCGAAAGAGCAATTCTGCTTTTTTGCCAAACCTGTTAGGCAACCGGGACTGTAATTGCCAGATATCCCGCATCGGGCCTGAAAAACGCCTTGGAATAGAGGTAAATAACTGTTGTTTTGCTATGACATTTCCGGCTGCTTCGTGAAAAGCAGTAACACTGGTGTGACCCGCCTTCTCTAGCCGTGTTTTCTCTGTTACGAATGGATACCAGAGTAGGGCTGCGTATATAAAGGCTGGTGTGACGGGTTGATCGTCTTTGATTCGCTGATCGGTGCTGGCGAGGGACAGTTCAATAAGCTGAGATGCTCTGGTGTTTTCTGTAGCATTATTACTGTCGGGGAACATCCATCCGAACAGATCATATTCCTTCATCGCGATGAAGGATTCTTTTCCGTGTCCGGACATAAAGAGCTTCAGCACTTCCTCGAACAGCCTTGCCGGGGGAATATCCTGGAGCAGATAACCCAGATTCTTAAGCGGGGCCGCTGTCGCCGGTTCAATGGTAAACCCCAGTTTTGCCTTGAAACGGACCGCCCGAAGCATTCGTACCGGGTCTTCCCTGTAGCGGCTTTCGGGGTCTCCAATCAACCGTATCTCTTTGTTTTCTATGTCTTTCTGGCCAGATACCAGATCCCGGATGCTATTCGTGGTGGCATCATAATAAAGAGCATTCATCGTAAAATCCCGGCGATGAACGTCCTCATCAAAATCACCGTAGATATTGTCAGACAGTATCATTCCGGTTTCTGTAATATTGTCTTCACCGGTTGATTCGCTGTGGGGTGCTCGAAATGTCGCGACTTCGACGATATCCCTGCCAAATCGAACATGGACTATCTTGAATCGCTTGCCGATGGATCGAGAGTTGCGAAACAGTTCTCTGACGTCCTCGGGATGAGCATCGGTTGCGACATCGAAATCCTTTGGGGATCTGTCTAATAGCAGATCTCGAACGCATCCGCCCACCAGATAGGCTTCATATCCCTGGCTGGTAAGTCGTTTCACAACTTTCAATGCGTTAACGCTTATGGACGTGCGAGACAGTTCTGCTTCAATGTTTGTCATCGAGTGAGGATCGGGAGAGATATTGTTCCACTGTTCATGCCTGGTTTTTCATAGTAGCAGACTAGCGGATGTCGAGCGATTGCCTGCAATGAAAATATCAGTTGATGACAAGGCGGTGGATTTTTCAGGGGTTAGAAAAGAAAAATGGGAAAAGCATGCTTTCCCCACTCAGCGAGCCAGTTATTATTATTCTTATTATGATTGTTTTTATTATTGTTCTTTAGTGCTTATTTTTTTTATTGCACTTTTTTCTTAGCACTCTATATAACGCATGAACTGTGCCAGATTGAAATTAGTATATAAACCAAGTACTTATAAATATATGCAAAAACTGCTTATTGGGTTGTGTAACTATTGGTGACATAAAGTGGGGTAAAAAGTAACACTTTTGAAATTTGTTACCGCTTTTTTGATCGTTCTCGCGGTAGATGGAGTCTTCGTCGCTTCTCCCAGAGTGCCTTACGGCTGATGCCGAGTTTTTCTGCCAGTTCTGTCTCGGTCATCCTGTCCTGATTTTCAAGGACAAATTTTTGGAAATAGTCCTCGAGAGACAAATCTTCTGAATTAGGGGCCAGATCCAGATCAGAGCCTTGAAATCCTTCCATTTCAATTGCGAGTAAATCGGCAGAAATCACCCCGTGTTCACATAAGATGACTGCCCGTTCAATTGCATTCTCGAGCTCTCTTATATTGCCTGGCCAACGATACTGGGTGATCAGACGTCGACTCTCTTCAGAGAAGCTGAGACTCGACTTTCCCATTTTCTCGCAGTTAAGTTGAAGAAAATACTCGGAGAGTTCTTCAAGGTCGGTATTTCTCTCTCTTAGTGGTGGCAGTGTTAGCTTGACCACGTTAAGACGGTAATAAAGGTCCTCTCTGAATTCGCCTCTTTTTGACAGGGCTTTCAGGTCTCTGTGTGTGGCAGCAATCAATCGTACTGCAACTTTTTTAGTCTCAACCGACCCGACGCGTCGCACCTCACCCTCCTGAAGCACTCGTAGCAGCCTGGCTTGTGCATCCATTGGCAATTCACCGATTTCGTCTAAAAACAGAGTTCCTCCGTCTGCTGCCTCAACGAGTCCTATTCTTCGGGCTGTCGCACCGGTAAATGCACCTTTCTCATGTCCGAACAACTCGGATTCGATCAGACTGTCTGGAATGGCGGCGCAGTTGAGTGAGATCATTTCCCTCTCAGCCTGTTTGCTGCTCTTATGGATTGCCTTGGCGACCAATTCTTTGCCTGTTCCTGATTCTCCCGTGATCAGAACATTGGTGTCGGTTGGGGCGACTTTTT
>CAZJRI010000117.1:14831-16597 GCA_964548025.1 uncultured Pseudomonadales bacterium | reverse complement strand
TTCAGATTCTAGGACCTGTTTGTCAGCCATCGCCACGACGGCTGCAAGGGTGAATGCTGTCTCCCGGTCTAACCTGTCGGCACTGAGTTGGGCGCCAATGGCCTGTAGTCGTCGCTCCACGCCGAATTCTTGAACAACCGTTTCACAACGGCGCAAAATGTCATCAAGGGAATTTGAATTCAGCAACCCATGAGTCAGCATTTGCAACGCACCGCGAATCGCCTCACGCTCTTCTGTTGCTGCCTTGCCGTCAACCATCATCATCAGATACATGGTTTCGGCGAAAGGAGCTACTCGCTGCAGAGATGCCTGGCTTTGCGATTCAATCTCTACCGTGTCGCTGTTTGCTGCGGTGAGGCGTCCATTTGCCACCAGCGCATCTCGGAGTCGCCTGATGGTTTGCGTATCAATATTCATATTCCGGTCATATTCATCTTAACCTTGCATCGTAGAATCTGGGCTCTTGTGTTATTCATGGCGCTCAGGAAGCAAAGCATAAACATCGGCAGAATGAAATCAAAGTTCAACATTCTCCCAGCATGCAATACCTGGCGCGCCTGTTAATTGAGTGCCGTTGCAACTTTGTTAATCCGGTAAAATAACCGGGCTAAAGCAGCGTCTCCAGAGAATTGAGAAATCTATCAACCTGGTCAATTTCCGATGGCGTCTGGTAATAACGCTTGCTCTTGACGACATGTATGTCAGCTTTGTGCATTGGGTCGAGATAGGTTGGGAATGCCGGGAAGCTATCCACCAGCGGTATGAGTACCTGACAGGATTGTGGATCGCATATCTGGCTAAGCAGCCTTATCATCTTTTGCATATGTGAAAATGTGGCTTCATCGACAGGTTCGTGCAGTTTGCTTCTTCCAAATTGCTCTGAAATCTGGTCTCTGATCCAAGGCTGAGATTGAATTCTACGTTCAAGCCTTCTACCCGTTAATGCCTGGATAATACCGGTGACTGCCCGCTGAGGTATCTCTGAAATCTTCTTGTAGCCGATCTGAAAAACCCGGATGAGCCCGGGTTCATCCATCAGACATTCACCCAGTAACTCCACTTCGTCTTCCGGGGCTGAGTCCAGCAGGCACTCTAGCCCGAGATTACAGGTTGCCAGCACGGCCTTCGCAGCTTCTTCGTCAGTAAATCTTCCACCTTGAACACCCGTCCCGGACATTAGAATATTGGACAAGTACAGGACTTCATTCTGTCTTTCGTCGAATTCGCGGGGATGAGAGATTGAAAGTGCAGCCAACTCCCTTCTGATCCTGTTAGGGGATTTCTGGCTACTCTCGATTTTTAATCGTTGCTCGGTCTTTGGTTCAAATTCTCCCAACTGATCCATCAGTGATTCCAATTCATTCAAGCCGTTCGGATCAACTTTGGTTCCCTTCAACGATTCCTTCGCATTGGATGCCGTATCATTCTCATGGGAAAGAGCCCTGTTCTCTGGAACCCTCGAGGGTTCAGCTACTTGCCCAGACTGTTTTTGTCTCCGAGTCTCGAAATAGCGACGAGCATCCAGGTCATATGCGACCTGCATGATAAGTTGATCCTGTGTAGATTTTTTTGTCGCATTGAGAAAATTTAATGCCTGCACCGGCGTAACAAAACCCTGACTTCTTCTGCGATACTCTCGATCACTTTTAAGCTGATCATCCAGCAGTGATTTGGTGTCCATTTCGCTAACATCTTCACTAAGTATCGTGCGTACGAAGGTACATCTTCCCAGGATCCAGTTGAGATATTGAGGCTCTTCAATATAC
>CAZJRI010000117.1:12855-14821 GCA_964548025.1 uncultured Pseudomonadales bacterium | reverse complement strand
GTGGGCCAAAACTCCTGACGGCGAGCGAAAACACCAAAGGCGCCAAAATTCTCACCCTCTTCGGCCAATCCCACTACAGTTCTATCAACAGCAATCAATAAATCTACAAACGCTCTGGCGACAAATTCCTCATCCAACTGCTTCAGCTTGTCGACAATAACGGTGTCACCCATTTCATTCCAGACCGCCAGCCAGGTCATGAACTGTTCGAGATCGAGGATTTCATCCTGGCCCGGGGATTGATTCTTCCACAATTCAATTTCAAACACTTCCTGCAATTGATCTGCACGGATCAGCGCCATGATTTCCTGTGAGTCTTCTAAACCTATGTGATGAATGAGGGAGTTGATTTGTGGTGCATCCAGCTTATCGACAAGTACTGGAAGTTGAGGGTGGTCAAGTATTTTCTTAACAATTTTGTTTTCTGGTATCCGCCGGGGAAGGGTGGATTGGGGCATGGGCAGCACTCCTGCAAAGGTGGGGGTAGCGCATTTTCCACAAAAAAAACTGGATTAGTAGTCTACTGACTGAAAATAAATCGTGTTAAAATACTTGACAGTTTTAAGGCGTTCAGCCGAACTGAATATCATATATTTCTAAGACCCTGCGAATCCATAAGCTTCAATCCACATACTCCTCTTCAGTCTATTTAGTGATGTGTAGCCATGCATACTGCCAAATCACGGAACAGGTCCATTCAGGGTGAGAGGTAACACTAGTTGTTGAGCGCCCGCATGCGTTAACTAATCGTTCTAAGATACGGAGAAATACCAAAATACTGGACAACCAATAAGTCGTTATTACCTACAAGGTTCATGGTCAAAATCCCGCTTTCTTTCACCGATGTCTCGCATTTAACCGTAATTAAGGTGTTCCTTTATCCCTAAAGTGCTGTTGGCCTCTTTGACAAGGTAATTTCACTTCTCTGTATCTATTCATAAAAACTGTTTTAAGAAATATCTAATTCCTATTGACAAAATATATTTTGTCAATAAACTGATTCACCATGAACGATTTCAAATTACTTAGCAATGAAGACCTGGGTGCGCTCGCATCCCCATTCAGACGTCAGATACTGGAAGAGTTGACGGAAAATCCTGACTCGGCAGCCAATATCGCGCGTCGTCACGAGATGTCCCGACAGCGAGTGGGGTATCACATGCGTGACCTGGAAAAAGCGGGCTACATAGAGGTCGCGGGTGAGCGTCAGCAAAGGGGTTTAAAGGAACGGCTTTACAGAGTCAGGTCATTTGCCTATGTGCATGGTACCCCAACGACTATAAGAGAGGTGCAGGATCGCTATTCCTGGTCTACGCTGGTGAATTCGCTGGCGCAGGGTCTGTGGGATCTGATATCCGTTCGCAAAAAAGCCGACGGGGAGAAGAAACGAGTCGCTACACTGGGTATTGAAGTAGAACTGACCCTTGCCAACCCAAAAACCCGAAATGCATTCACACGGGAACTTGTATCCAATATCGAAGATTTAGTCGCTAAATATGATGCACATGATGTAAAGAATGGGCGCCAGTTTAAATTGTTGATTGGTGCGTTCCCTTCAAATCATTCGAGGAGAGATGAAAATGACACGCAACATTAGATGCGAGTTTACCATTGATGCCGATATCGAAGATGTCTGGCAGGCAATCACCGAAGCACAACACCTTGCAAACTGGTTTCCACCTTACGCCGAATCAAAATCAGGAGCAGACGGTTATGTCAGTCTTGGCTGGAATGATGCGGACAATATGGAGAAGATGACGTTCGCGGACTGGCAGGAAAATCAGCGTCTGGTACTAAACTGGCATGCTGCCCCTGCCGGGCAGAAACCGATACTGCTGCCAGTTGATATCAGGTTAAAAACGCTGGATTCTGGTACGGAGCTGAAGCTGGTTCAGTCCGGTTTTCTCTCTGATGAAAGCTGGGATGATGAATATTCAAGCCACAGTCGTGGTTGGAATACAGAACT
>CAZJRI010000117.1:8688-12845 GCA_964548025.1 uncultured Pseudomonadales bacterium | reverse complement strand
ACAGTTTGGCAGGACAAGACAGTTCTTCAAAACGCGTATCAAGATACCAGACGTGGAAAATGCCATGGGGCGCATCATTGGACCCGATCGGATCTTTGGTACCGAGACAAATTCGCTAAGGGAAAATGACACCTTCCAGTTAAGGCTGCCGTCGGACAGGCAGACGGCCTGTAAAGTCTTATATGATTTGTCGACTCTGGACTTTGTATTTATCTGCGATGAGCTGCAACAGGGAGCGATCAGACTTTCTATCGAGTCCTTCGGAGGAACACCGGAGCTACTCTTCTACGCTTTTAGCTGGCAACTGATCGAGGAAGAGTTGATAAAAGTAGTTGAGCCGTGGGTTGAAGCCATTGCAGACGAGTTTGTCGTGAAAAAAGATACAAACCAGCCCACCGATTCTATTGAGCCTGTCAGTCACCCGGGTTAAGCGCTGGCTTATGTCGACGGCAGAGATTTCGGATGGGTTTTGTATGATATCTGATAATCGCAATTCTCTTGTTACACAATTCAATTTAGCCTAGTCTCCGATGTTCATCTGCGCGGTTCCTTATCTTGGAGATTACTGTGATTCGACTTTATTCGGCTGTTCTCGTTCTTAGTGTTCTGGCCTTGTGGTCAATTCCTGCTCAGTCAGGAGGTTCCAAAAATATCGAATGGACAATCACCGATGTGCTCAGTGGTGGTACACCTTTCGCCATCGGGCATCGGGGGTATGGTGCCAATTTGGGTGAGGTCGATGACATCCCTCTTGAAAACAGCGTCAAGGCAGTTCGCAAGGCCTACCGCGACGGTATCCGAATTGTCGAGGTGGATGTGGTCCTTAGTGGTGATGGCAAAATCGTTGTTAATCACGATGACTTCCTGCCGGATTTTACCTGTCTCAACAGCCTCAATTATGGCCAGATTCGTGCCCGGTTACCGCAAGCGCCGCTGCTACGCCATGTGCTTAAGGCTGCCTACGTTCAGGCTCACAACGCTGACTCGGCCAGTGGTCAGGTTATCATCGAACTTAAAAGTGCTTCCCCGCTGTGCGACCCCTTCGACCAGACTGGTCCTCAACTGGTTCAGGGCGTTATTGATGACATCTACCGCACGGGTATGCAGGATCAGGTCCTCATTGATTCATTCGCGCCTGATCTGATTCTTGAAGCTGCCATCCGCGCGCCGAGTATCGGACGTACACTTGGCGTCTCGGTTCTTCAATTTATGACACCCGAGCAGGTCGAAGCCGCTACCGGTCTGCCTGTCACATTGATCAACAAAGACGCTGGATTGGGATTGCAATGGGCGGAGACAGGTCCCTTCTTTCGACTGCCGGGTTATGCATCATTCGAACAATATGTAGGCATCGTCCTGGCGGTGGGTTCGACCTGCTCCGTCCTGGACATCAGGCTGCTGGGCCAGGCTGAACAGTCTTCGCCTGGGGCAGGTGCTGCCATGGTCGATACATTACAGGGGTTTGGTGTGTGTGCCCTTGGGTTCACTGCCGTAAATGCGCCGGAATGGGGCTTCCTACAATTCCTTGGCGTTGATGGTATTTTCACGGATGATATCCCGCTCGGTGTAGCCATCCAGGGGAACTGAATCTTAATTCTATAAAGGTCTGAGAATTACAGATCGGGTCAGCACCAATACACGGGAGGCTCACTTGCCAGGCGATCAGGTGAGTCCTGCAGTGACGGAACCGATATAGAAAAACGTTGTGATTGCCGCTGGTTTGCCGAATCTGTAAGCTGAAATCCAGAATGATGCGCGTCACATCAGGAGAAGAGGATGATGGCAATCAAAGATGATCCCGTAGCTGCAAAACTGCTCAACAGTAAGTTGCTTATGCGACTTGCATATATCGGATCTGGGGATCAGCCAAAAGTAGTACCTATCTGGTATCAATATATTGATGGTGAATTCATTGTGGTCACGGGCCCGAAAGCAGATAAGGTAAAAAGCCTGCTTCAACGTCCGAAGGTAGCCATCACCATTGACACTGATACACCTCCCTATAACGTTCTGATGGTGGATGGTGTCGCCTCTGTGGAAATGGTGGATGGCATGGCTGCCGAGTACCCGGACATCGTCAGGAAGCATCTTGGTGCAGCAGCAGACGGATACCTTAAACGCATGGAGGGCCGGGTTAAGAGGCAGGTTCGGATTCGCATCAAGCCTTCTTCCTGGAGAATTCTCGATTTTGTTGAAAGAACTCCCAAGAGCCTTTCCTAGATTATCAGTGTCATACTTTGTCACTCACAGCAAATTATCCCACGCCGAGTGATATTGTTATTTCGTATTCTCACCGGTCCACCCTTTGACTTCATCAGGGTCAAACTTCAAGACATATAGTGTAGATTTACAGCAGAGATTTCAGGTGGATTTCCCTGGATATTGTGGGTAAGTTGGATATCCGTTGTTTCTAAAACCCTGTTTCAGAAGATGTTGCTTTTCTTCCTGAACCCAGACATCGGTGGCAACAGCTAATGAAAAATCTCGGCCTTGTATTACCGTTTCTCGTACTATTTCTCGTACTATTGGAAGGATGCGCAAATTCTGATATCAGCGTATCCGATGACTCCGTGACTGCCCATATTGAATCCAGCATTATTGGATTTTCCAATGCTGATTCCAGCCCCGTTGATACCTACCTGTCTGAGTATCAGGTTATTAATCTGGGTGAACCTGTTCAGGCGACCAATCTTCAAACGGGCGTGCTGAGTGCAAATGCTTATACACCTGTAAGCGGGCTGCAACCCGGGACCATGGCTAACTATTCGATTAGTGGTCCCATTCCCGTCGATGCGACAGAAGTCAGTTATTCGTTAACGGTAAACAATTTGTTGCTTGATCCTCTACTGCTGACTGGCACTTTTCTTCCACCTGGATTCCCCTGGTCTCCTTTTGAGAATGTTCATAGCGGTCCGGCATACGGTTTTGGTACCGGAGACGAAAGTGCGTCGGCGGCACATGTCTGTGAGTTACCCCCGCCTGACGGTGAGCCACCAACGACAAGTGAAAACTGCCCTATTGTTGAATGCGCGGCTGTCCTCGATGTACATATAGCTGCGATCGGGGATACCACTGCCCTTGCGGGTGTTGATACCGTACAGCCTGCATTCTGCGGGGTTAGGGCAAGAGTGGAGGAAGTATCAGGGTCTGGTACCTTTGTTGATCAGGCATTTTCCGGTGTCCGTCTTGTCGATACCGCAGATCTGCTGGCAGAAGGTGTCGATCTTCCCATTCTGATTCGGGCGATGGACAACAAGGTGGCGGTGGATGCTGCGTGTGTGGTGCAAACCACGCAAGATGGATATGCTAACCCAACAGACCTGCCAGAGGGATGGACCCCGGTTGCCAGTGATATCAGTGTGCTTATTGACACACCTGTCAGTTGTGATGTCAGCGATGCCTCTGTGGATATAGACGTAGTTGTAGAAAGGGACGCGGGTACATTGCGTGGGTTATTTGATGTCGTTGGACATGATGAGATGAGTCCGACGATTTCAACGGATCAACTGGGCGTCTCTTATGTTGCAACACCACCGACAGCAGCAGCGACAGAACTGCTGGATCCAACCGACGACGAAGATTACTGGGAGATACCGGATATTCCCACCGGTACTTATACACTCTTTGGTGAAACCTTATTGGATGGTGGCAAGCGGTTTCTCAGGACGCCGTCCAGCGTATTTAACAACGGTGGCCCGTTTACCCCTCCAGCAGATACGGGCGCCTTGTTTATCGCGAAGCCTTATAAAGTGGCTGGTGAAGTCATCATCGATGATCCGGTGGGTGGCGCTTTCAGCATTTTGTCTTTGGACATGAATGTGCTTGATTCTTCTACCTGGACTGGTCAGTCCAGCAGATCCTATATGTCTGCGGCAGGTGTTGAACAGCTTTCTGGTGAACCAAATGCCGGTAGCGGCGACAATGGAATTGCCCGTGCACTGCTGCAACTCCCTGAAGGGACTCCTCAACTCACCTTGCCAGTTTCAACACTTGAGTATGAATTTGCATTTACAGGCCTGAGTCAGATGTTAACAGGTGGTGATGGTTTCCCTGCAGGTGCTGATGGCCTGCTGGCTCGACCGACACTTTGGGATATTGTCAGTGCAAGGCTTACCTTTGGAGAATCTACCGCTCCACCCTTTGAATGGATTGATATC
>CAZJRI010000117.1:8359-8678 GCA_964548025.1 uncultured Pseudomonadales bacterium | reverse complement strand
CCTGAAGCCATATACACTCATCCGGGCGATGAGGCACCAGCCATGCCACCTATGCGAATGTGCATGGGGCATGCCGATCTGGATTTCAGGATGGGAACCAGTGAAGGATTTATCAGCAAAGTATACGTCACCCTCGATCCGTCCTATGTCAGCGCAATGACGACCATACAACCGGCGCATTACATCGGTGTGACCGGTGGTTATCTGGAAGGCACGTTAACAGCGACTGGCTCGTACCTGAGTGCAATATTACCGGAGGGAATTCAATATAAGGGTGATGCAGTTGTTACGATAAATTACCCGAACGATAGCACTGCAA
>CAZJRI010000117.1:0-8349 GCA_964548025.1 uncultured Pseudomonadales bacterium | reverse complement strand
TATTTTAACAATCTGCTGTTTCCGGACAATCATGCACTGGCCTGCGGTGAGCATGACGAGCGATGCCTGACCCTTGTGCCGGGTGACGACGGCACTGAGATTCCTGTAAGCACGACGATTACTGCACCAGAGGCTATCTGTCTGGATGAAGGAGTTGCGACACTGCCAATTGAGGTCGACGGAAATGGCGTGGGAATTGATAGCGTGTCGATAAAATTTGATGGTATTACCGAGGTGCTATGTGATGTGGACTGTGGGGAGGTGTTCACTCAGGTAGCGAACCTCAATATCCCGGAAGGGATTACTGGCCTGACGATAGAAGTGGTCAATAATGCCGGTTGCTCCGACGACATACCTGTCGTCATTAGCGACACAGAGGTTGATCTCAGTTGCCCCGAGAACAAAGCTGTTCTTCTCAATCCCGACGAAGAGTTTCTGGCGCATACGGACCCGCGTATTGCCGGTCATCTCGATACTTATATGGTATCAGGAGGTTGCCCGGTTGCATCAGTGTCCTACCTGCCCACGTTCTATTCCCTGTCCGAATCACCCGAAACCATTACATTTTCTGCAGGTGGTGAATCCTGCACCATGGAGTTGTCTCTGCGTCGGGATCAGATTGCGTTTATTGAAAATGAAACCGTGAAACTCCATACCCTGGGTGGCAGTGAAGCCTGGTCACGTAACTTTGATTTACCGGTGGCACTGGATTTTGACCGTGCCGGTAATCTGCTTGTGGTCGGCCAGCATATTGTTGGTGATTCCGTGACGGTTCTGAACGCGGATACCGGTAATACGTTGAGCAGTTTTACCGGGCAGGAGATCATTGACCTCCAGGTGAGACCGGTCGAACCGTTGGCGATTGCGATAGTCGAGCAAAGTGGAGAACCGGGGATGCCTTTCAGGGTAAGGATCCTCAGTGAAGAGGGTGATCTGGGTGAGATGCAGTTTCGATACTACCCGCATATCGACTGGTCAAATGGTGGTAGCCTGTTACTGATAACCAGTATTGATGATCCCCTGGGAGCAGGTGGTGTTCTGGGTGCGACCGTGCGTCATCAGCTTGGACAGGAGCAAGCTGATGGCCAGTATCAGTTTACCATGCTGACACCGGATGATCGTATAGACGAGAACGTAATTCTGGATGCGGCATTCATTGCCCACAACAATCAGGGGGCGAATATTGGTTTCGCCACGACTGGTGGCTTGTTCAGGCGTTCCGGTATCGGTGAAACGGTAGAATTACCGACTGATCTTATCAATTTAGCGGTTGCCGACTTTCGCCACGAGGAACCATCGATGATGGGTGCAAGATCCGGGTCGGGGCAATTGGACATCATATCCGACGCGGATATTCCGGCCATTGACATCGGGGCACACGGCATCGCTGTGAGCAACTGGGCACCGGATAGGAAAATAGCGGTGATGAAACCTCTCTCCATAGACATTTATGATCTGTCGGCATCGAGTACGCCAGTACCCCATGGATTCATCGTCCCGTTAGTAGACTCAAATGGGGATCAGATTACCGTTACCACCACAGCGCGAGCCCGTTCGGTTGTTTTTCGACCATATCCCTAATGTGCAAGTCAGATAATAGAGCAGCACCGAAAGATAAGGTCACTCGCTAATCTAAAACGGGACACCCAACCAATCTAATACGGGACACCCAACAAATTATTTGTGCAGTAATCTCCGGCGCGCAGTAATTCAATCAGTATGTGATCTCTTTAGATAATTCCTTTGTAAATGACATCGACCTGTCGGATTACCTTTTCTTGGCTTACCATATTCCATACTGGTTGGTTTCTGTCAGTTTCATAGCGGTTCTCAAAAATGAAGGAGACAACCCTAATTCAGGATTCCTGAACTGGGTGACAGGTGACATATAAGAGAATGGCATCCCACTCAGGCTTTCATGATTGTGTAGAAGTTTGCAACAACAAACCCGGAGCTGATGGCGGCCTTGCAAAACAGGATGAGATACTGAAGAAATCGAAAAGCTTGGTGTCCTCCCCAGAACTGGCTGAAATGATTGGAAATTAGTCGAATTCTTGTCTGAACAATACCTTTCATCAGACCGATAGGGCCGATCATAGACAATCCAAATACCTCTCTTTAGACTGGTTCTCAACGCTTCTAATGATTTTATTGGGGAACTCAAATGAAGGCTCGTATACTATTTTTATTCGTACTCTTAACAGCCACTCAAGTATCTTTTTCTGCGCCAGGTAATGATGATTACGCCTCGCCCACATCAATAAATCCTGGTGACACCATCTTTGGTGATACCACTAGTGCCACGTTCGACGATGTGGGATTCTGCGGTACCAGCAACACCGCACCAGGTGTGTGGTATGAGGTGACAGGAACCGGCAATGGGATGATTGCATCCACTTGCGACCAAGCAGACTATGACACCAAGATCAGTGTTTTTGATGGTAGTGGTGTGAATCCTGTTTGTATAGGTGGTAATGATGATGCTGCCGGGTGTTCTGGTTTCACGACAGAATTCACCTGGCCAACGACGCCCGGTGTTCCATATAAAATACTGGTACACGGGTTTGCTTCAGCGACCGGCAGTTTCGACCTTACACTGACGGAGGTAATAAGCAGTGGCAATGATTCTTATGAATCGCCAACGCCGATCAATATCGGTGAAACGGTTTCTGGGTCAACAACTGCTGCTACACTTGACGGTGTCGCTTTTTGCGGTACCTCTAACACGGCACCGGGAGTCTGGTACACAGTTACCGGGAATGGGGACACCCTCACAGCATCCACCTGTAATCAAGCAAATTACGATACCAAGATCAGCATTTTTGATGCCACAGGGGGTGGACAGGTATGTGTTGACGGTCAGGACGATGCAGCAGGTTGCGCTGGTTTCACTACCGAGCTTTCCTGGCCTTCAGTAGCCGGTGTACCGTATAACATCCTGGTACACGGCTTCGGCACCGCTACCGGTGACTTCGATCTGACGATTTCAGGACCGGATAACGAGGCACCCGTGGCCATTGCAGGTGTCGACCAGTCGATTCGAGCCGGTGATACAGTCAATCTAGATGGCAGCGGGTCGTTTGATGACAATACCGCTTCAGTAGATCTGATGTACTCTTGGAGCTTCTTTTTTCTGTCCGAGGGTTTAAGCACGCCAATTTTGAGTGGTGCAAATACAGCAACACCTAGCTTCGTTGCCGGTGAGGAAGGGAGCTATGTCCTCCAACTGATAGTGACCGATGAGCACGCTGTTGCCAGTCTGCCTGACTATGTAACGGTTAGCAGTGACAACCAGGCGCCAACTGCGGCAGCCGGAGACGATCAGCTGGTCATCACCGGTACGGTAGTCGTACTCGACGGTACAGGCAGCATTGATCCCGAAACGGATCCGCTGTCTTTCGACTGGGTAATTACAAACACTCCGAGTTTCAGTACTGCGACATTGACTGGAGCTACTACAGCAGCACCAACCTTCATACCGGACCTGGATGGAGTCTATGAAATCACGCTGACAGTCAGTGATTTCATCGGACCGGGAACACCGGATAGCGTCGAAGTTACCTCAACTACAGCGGAAGGATTTGCTGAAATCCAGATAGTTTCCGCAAACGATATTATTAAGGCGCTATCAAATCAACAGGTTACCACCAAAGGTAATCAGAACGCACTGCAGAACTTCCTGAGGCAAGCCATCGCTGCACTTCAGGAAGGGGACCTGGCAAGGGCGATTGATAAGCTGGAGAAGGCGATCGCAAGAACTGACGGTTGTGCGTTACGAGGAGCACCTGATGGTAACGGTGGCGGTCGAGACTGGATTACGGAATGTGCTAGTCAGGCAGATGTCTACACTATGCTCAATGATGCGCTGGACGCCTTGTTGGCATTGTGAATCTAGACGGTTTTTAGGCGATTGTGAACAAAGGGTCCCTATGGATCCTTTGTTCAGTTAAGGAACTTTCTTTTGGATTTTCGCGAGCTGCCGATTTCGATTTAAACTCCGCATTTGCTCATGGTTGCTGCAGAGAATACTCCAGCCTGATCTCAATCGAGATTTAGAGGTAAAGCCGGTTTCGAACCGTACCAAACTGCCGACCTGTGTTAAGCTCAGCCGGGCCTTGTGCCTGTCGTCGGCTGTTTTAAGGCGTATTTTCGTGAAAAGATCGAAGGGAACGAATTAGTCCAAATCAAATTGATTGCCAGAGAATAGGGACCAGAGAGATGAAATTTGAAACACTTCTGTTTTCCATTGAACGGAACGTTGGAACGATCACACTGAATCGTCCTGAAAGCGCCAATGCAATGAATCCAACGATGGCAAGAGAATTAAGCAAGTTGGCGATAGAATGCGATGAAAATCCGGAAATTCGCGCAGTAGTAATCACAGGCCAGGGGCGACTTTTTTGCGCCGGTGGTGATCTGAGTGTTTTTGCAGCGGCTGGGGATGGTGCGCCGTCAGTCATAAAGGAAATGGCGGGTGATCTACACCTCGGCATTTCCAGGCTAACTCGAATGAAAGCACCGGTGATTGCTGCCGTAAACGGAACGGCCGCGGGGGCTGGTTTTAGCATTGCTATCGCTGCAGATCTGGTTGTTTCAGTTGATTCCGCCAGGTACACACTGGCCTATACCAATGCCGGGCTCTCGCCAGATGGAAGCTCTACCTATTTCCTGCCCAGAAGAATCGGTGACCGACGAGCGCGTGAGCTGATGTTGACCAATCGGGTACTGACTGCTGCCGAAGCCCTTGACTGGGGGCTTGTTAACCAGGTGGTACAAGAAAATGAATTGCAGGAGGCAGTGTCTGGTCTCGCGTCTTCTATCGCAAATGGTCCCACAATGGCATTTGGCGCTGTTAAGTCGCTGCTCAATGAGTCCTTCGACAACGGTCTGGAGACACAAATGGAATTGGAGTCGCGCGCCATCTCTGAAATGTCGGCCAGTGCTGACGGAAAAGAAGGGATAAAGGCATTCCTTGAAAAGCGGAAACCAGATTTTTCCGGGATGTGATATTGGCGTTTCAAAACCGGACACCCAAGAATAACCAAAACCGGACACCCAAGAAATTCAAAATACAACAAATCAACCCTTGGTCCATTGGCCCCGCAGAATTCAATTCCAGAAATGGGATTGTTGTTTGAGATTAAGATTCAGATAGATGGGTAAAAACGCGACTATTACGTATATTGAGCTGATCGGGTTCTGATCCAACACAATCCAAGCGTCTTTGCATAGTGCTTCATTGACTTGATAGAACCTAACGCGCGCTGCCAGTGACCGGGTTTGGGTAGGTAGTTGTTGACCCACAGATTGGAAGGGGGAATCCCTGAAAATCGGGTCGGTCTTTTGGCTTGTTGTGCATCAAGCGTCCACTCAGTAAGTTGGATATACTCTTCAAGCGTAAAAATAAATGGAAGTGGGGTGACCGATTTACTCATAGCAGTCATTACCCTGGTTCGATCAACCTGCTCTTTCATTCGCCTTACTAGAGAGGTGTGTTTTGCCTTGGTTGCATCCTTGGTCATGCCAGCCCTGACTGGATTTAAGTCAACATAGACCATAGTGCCAAGTACCGCATGATCATCAAGCAATCTTTGGGATTGAAATCTACCTTCCCAGAATCTGCCTTTGCAACAGTCTTCTCGGTTTGCCATTCGAGCAAGTGGCTCATTTAAGTAACGCATGAACCAGGAGAGAGACCCAAGCCTTTGTCTTAGTACCGTCAATCGGCCCGGATCTTCCAAAATCGCTTGTTTGCGAAGTTTGATTTTATCCGCATTGTCATTCTTTCTCGGATTGAGTATCAGCCAACGTTCTATCACGCTCTCATCAGTCCACCCATTGACTTCATCAGGATTAACCTTCAATACAATGTGGTAGTGATTTGACATCACTGAATAACCGAACACATCAATCGCAAATATTTCTGCGAGCATAAGTATCCTGTCTTCAAGCCAATCACGCCGATGATCATAATTATTCCCTGAAACAGGATCTACTCCGCAAAGGAAGGCACGTCGAACACAGCGTGAGTAGACGTGATAGGCACCGCCATCAGGATCGACGAGATGAGATCTTGGATAGGTCATGGGGATGATTCTAGAATGCAGTACAAGATAATGAATCTGCTATTGGCACCGATTTATGGCAGATATATCGGGTAGGTTTTGTAGGAGATACCGAGTAAGTCGGATGTCCGTTATTTTTTCTAACTATTCCCAACAGCCTCGGTGGACAAGTGTCCTGAGCTCTCGCGACCGCGTTTGACAAATAACCACTCTGCAATCAGCAGGTTGGGGACCCATGCCATCCAGGCGATGATTGGATAGGCGATATTAAAATCCAATTGCATTACCCCAAGTGCGAGGGGTAAATATATCCTAAGTGTCACTGCACCGAGCGTAAGCGAATAATTTCTCATCATCCAGTTCCGGTGGGCGTTGATATTTCCCTGTAGAATTGTGAGATAAGCCGCCAGTCCCGTGCCTAGCCAGACAATGGCTAGAAGACCAAAGCCAGACATGGCGACCCAGCCGCCCTGAGCCACCGTTGCCATGTAGAGTCCACCTGTACCCGAAGCGAGAACCATCAACAGATAACCTCGACCCAGCCAACGGTGAAATGCCGGGAAATTACTTCGCAGCCATGTGCTCATTTGCAGTGCGCCAAAGATCAGGGCGAGTCCACCTCCCAGGAAATGTGCATAGACGGAGAGTGAACCATTTGTTAGTCGCTCCTGAAGAAAACGCGGCGCGCTATCTGAAACCAGAACCAGGTAAAACGCATATCCTGCGATACCTGTCGAAAGCACCAGCATTAAAAACCACAAACAGCGTTTTATGTATAGCCTTCTTTCTCGAACGGGAGCAATTGAGGTCATGATGTCATCAAAAGATGAAGAGGGTGAGGTAAATAAACCACATTCTCTTAATATTGGTCAACTGTGGCAACAGAAATTCAGGACATCCAGAAATCGACCAGAAATTCAGGACATCCAGAAATGGGGGAAGAAATTCAGGACATCCAGTAATTGGGTAGTTGGCTCACTGACCCATGAGATATCTGCATAGACCGTAGGTTGTGGATGGAAGTTGGCTGTCCTGAAATAGCCGGTCCTGAAATAGCCATTGCTTCCAGAGCTTGCGCAAGTATCAACAAAGTACTTATAGTGTGTGCGGCATAGCCCTGGATGAAAAAAATGTCCGAGAACAATCTAACGATAAAACCCGTAACCGGTGCGTTCGGTGCAGAAATTGTGGGAGTGTCGTCGCCAGGTAATGTTTCTGATGAAGACATTTCTTTTATCAATCAAGCTTTTCTGAAACATCGGGTGCTTTTTTTTCGCAACCTCAGCCTGTCTCCGGCAGAGCAGACCAGATTTGGTCAGAATTTCGGCGAGTTGGAGGATTACCCCTTCGTTGCTCCTTTGCCCGGTAGTCCCAAGATTATTCCCGTCATCAAGGAACCGGAAGAACGGATCAACTTCGGCGGCGGCTGGCATAGCGATCTGATTTACAAGTATGAGCCTCCTTCCGGCACGATGTTATACGCAGTAGAAACGCCGCAAAAAGGAGGTGATACCCTGTTTGCAGATGGTGTTCTCGCTTACAACAATCTGTCTGAGGGGATGAAAAAACTGCTCGGCTCACTATCGGTGGTTTACAGTGTCAAACATGTGACGAGGTCGATGGTCACCCGTAATGACGGCCGGGCAGAGCGAAACCGATCAATGCCAGGCCAGTCCGATAACGAGATTCGGAACGCGGAACCGGTCCACCCTCTGGTTCGTACCCATCCTGAAACCGGTGAAAAATGCCTCTATTTCTCTCGCGGTCATACCATCCAGTTTGACGGCATGACACCTTCCGAAAGTGCCCCACTGCTCGACTGGCTCGCCCAATATACCACCCAACCTGTCTTTACCACGCGGTTCAGCTGGCAACCCACCTCCATGGTCTACTGGGACAACCGCTGCATTCAACACTATGCACTGAATGATTATCATGGAGAGCGCAGACATATGCACCGACTGACCCTCGCCGGAGATAAACCGGTATAACTGTCGGGAAACAAGCCAGGTCAATCGTACCTCATTGAAGATATGAGACCAGATAAGTCCTGGCGCGAGACATCATTGCGAACCTGGCTCGCTTCAATGAGCCAACGGGTCCGGCCGGACCTGAAAGTGCACGACCAGGGGTTTGCTGCCTTTGCCACCTTCCATCAACCAGGGTGTGCGATCCCCGCTGGTAAGCCAAATACCTCGACCTTTCCAGTCACTTCCGGGGTTGTCAATTCGTCCCTCGAGTCCTTTTGCGTAAAATCCAAGCGGATAGGGAATCCGCAACGTGA
>CAZJRI010000116.1:0-16598 GCA_964548025.1 uncultured Pseudomonadales bacterium | reverse complement strand
GCCGAACCCATCGGTACGCACGCCAGGTCCACTTGGGGCTTCATAAGCGTTAAGCGTACCAGCCGACGGGTGGATCGAGCCGTCTTCCCGAATTGATTCCATACAGACCCGTGCCTGGATGGCATATCCTCGTGGCACACCAATCTTCGGATCGTCAAGGCCGAGTTCAGCTATCGTCGCACCTTCTGCCAGACGGATCTGGGTCTGCACGATGTCCACACCGGTGACTTCCTCAGTGACTGTATGCTCAACCTGAAGGCGTGCATTGGCTTCGATAAAAGCAAACGACTGTTCGCTCTCTTGATCAGCGCCTTCGCCAGAAACATCCACAAGAAATTCAAAGGTACCGGCATTGCTATAATCGACACTCCCCGCCAGACGCATGGCAGCATCGATGATACTGGTCCGGAGATCCTCAGACAGACCCGGGGCTGGTGCCACCTCGATGATCTTCTGGAAATATCTCTGAACACTGCATTCCCGTTCACCGAGATGCGCTACAGTGCCGTGATTGTCGCCCAATATCTGCACTTCCACGTGACGAGCCTGTTGCATGAATTCCTCAACGTAAAGCTCCCCATTACCGAATGCAGCCTCCGCCTCTGCGCTACAACGATCATAGGTAGCCGCTACTTCATTGGCACTCGTCACAACGCGTGAACCTCGCCCGCCACCACCGTAGGCAGCCTTTATTATCATCCCTCGACCTTCACCAAGGTCTTTAAAGAACGCGGCTGCTTCCTCTTTCGTGACTGCATGATCGAGACCGCGGATAATCGGTACATCGGCATCTACCGCAGCAATGCGAGCCCGTGCCTTGTCACCGAAGAGTTCGAGGGTTTCCACCCGGGGGCCAATAAAGGTCAGACCTTCTTCCGTGCACCTTCTAGCAAGTTCCGCGTTCTCAGCCAGAAAGCCATAGCCTGGATGGATAGCATCGCAGCCCGACTCCCTGGCAATGGATATGATCTGTTCGATGTCGAGGTAGGCAGCGGCACCGACGCCTTCAAGGGTGACGGCCTCATCCGCCTTACCGGTGTGCAGCGATCCGGCATCATCTTTGGGAGAGACCGCCACCGTGGATATATTTAATTCAGCCGCCGCCCGGATAATCCGGATGGCGATCTCTCCTCTATTTGCTACAAGCAGTTTCATTTAAATTCCTGTTTCTCTCTTCTCACCAGCGGGATGGTTTATTGGGTTATGTACTACCAGGTATCGATGTTCGGTCGCTTCTTTTCGGTTCGAGGCAATACCGGTGGCAGGCTCCGTAGCCCCTGGGCGATCCATGCACGGGTATCCACCGGGTCAATGACGTCATCTATACCGTAATTTGTGCCACCGGAATTAACGGCTCGTGCCTGATCAACGAGTTCGGTCACCCGCTCCTCGTATACCAGCTGACGCTCCTGCTGATCTTCGATGGCATCGAGTTCATCGCCGAAGGTGAGTCTTACCCGGCCATCGATGGACATATCGGCAAACTCGGCAGTTGGCCAGGCCACGGTAAAGAATGGCTCCAGTGAACTGCCACCGCACATGGCACGCACACCCATGCCGTAGGCTTTGCGCACAACCACACCGAACATCGGTGTTGTCAGGTTGGCACCGGTGACAAACATGCGGGCGCAATGCCTGAGGAGTGCCGTTTGTTCATACTCCGGGCCCACCATGATGCCAGGGCAGTCCATCAGCGACAGGATTGGAATATCGAATGAATCACAGAGTTGCAGAAAGCGTGCTGCCTTGTCTGATGCGTCACTGTCAATCGCGCCGGATAGATGATGTGGATTATTTGCGATCAGTCCCATTGGGTAGCCCTCGACCCGTATGAAGGCAGCGATAATACCTACGCCGAAAGCCTCACGAATCTCAAGGATCGAGTCCTTGTCGGCGATGGTTTCGATGACATCCCGCATATCGTACATCTCGTTGCGATTCTCAGGGACGATGTGTCGCAGCTTACGCTGATCGTTGGCTTCATAGTCTGCGACCGCTCCCTGGAAGTAGGAAAGGTACTTCCTGGTGGTTTCGATCGCCTCCTCATCGTCCTTAACCAGGATATCAACAACACCGTTCGGCACCTGGAATGACATGGGTCCAACTTCCTCCGGCGTGTAAATACCAAGACCGCCACCCTCGATCATGGCTGGTCCGCCCAGACCAATTGTCGAGTTCTCTGCGGCAATGATAACGTCGCAGGATGCCAGCATGACTGTATTGCCTGCGAAGCAGCGTCCTGAATTGACACCCACCAGGGGGACCAGACCGCTCAACTGTGAAAGTTTGGTAAAGGTATAAGAGTCGATGGGAACGCCACCACCACCCTGGCCAGCAACGTCAACAGCATTGGCACCCGACACTGCTGCACCCGCCTTGCTTTTGGTCTCGGCTTCTCCGCCGCTTATACCAGGTCGACCGCCACCCCCTTCTGCAAAGAGTACGAGGGGCAATCGGTAGCGCCCCGCCAGTTCGTACATCCTGTCCTGCTTATAGTGCCCCCTGCCTCCCTGGGTACCGGCGACAACCATATAATCGTAGTGAACAATTATCGCCCGTGATTGCTCGGGGGTGAACTTATCACCGTTGACGCTGCCAATACCCATCACCAGCCCATCAGCCTGGGTGGTTTCACGAAGCCATTGCTGCTTCTGCCAGCTTGCGGCGGTGACGAGTGGACCGTATTCGCGGAATGTACCATCGAACAGATGTTCTATATTCTCATACGGACTGCGCTGATTCTTCGTATGACGTTTGGCTATCTTCTCTGCCCGAAAGGCATCTTCTGTATAGGTGCGACGTTCGTTTACCTGCGCAAGGTCAGCTCTTATATGATCCGGGTTAATATGATCCCTACTAAGATAGTCGGGATCGATCTCCTTACCCTCCTCTGACGTTGCATCTTCTATCTCTTGTCTCGCAATCAGCGTGATCGTGTCACCTTTGCTGATGTTCTCGCCAACGGTAATAGAAACTGTCTGGACAATACCGCCCTCTTCAGCCCTAACCACATGATGCAGTTCTAACACTTCAATTGTGGCGACCGGCTGACCGGGTCGCACCTCATCACCCTCGGTGACCTCGACTGAGATGACTGTGCCCTGGACCGGTGCTGTGAGATTGACCGGACCTGTCGACTGCAAAAGATCTTCCCTTTCGTCTTCCTGGGACTTCACCTGCGTATCATGATTGAAGAGGGCAAGGGGATCCCGGCTGTCTGCAACACGCGCACCGGCAAAGCCGTCATTCCCGGGTGAATTCTCACTATCATCGCCACCACCCGCCGGGGCCACAAAGCGTCGTTGCGTGCCACTGGCAGTTGCGAGTTTATTCATATTCTCATCAACGAAGCGTGTGTGGACGCGGCCACTGGCAAAGTCTTCATGCGCCAGAATAGCCTTAAGAAAAGTGATGTTGGTATCGACCCCTTCAATGCGGAACTCGCTCAGTGCCCTGGAGGTTCTGTTGATGGCATCTGTAAAACTTGCAGAGGCGGAATGACCAACAACCTTGGCAAGGAGCGAATCAAACAGCAGGCTGGTCTGGTATCCGCCGTAGCCGAACCCATCGGTACGCACGCCAGGTCCACTCGGCGCTTCGTATGCGTTAAGCGTACCAGAGGACGGGTGGATTGAGCCGTCTTCCCGAATGGACTCCATACATACCCGTGCCTGGATCGCATAGCCACGGGGTATACTAATCTGCGGATCGTCGAGGCCAAGATCAGCTATCGTCGCACCTTCTGCCAGATGGATCTGGGCCTGCACAATGTCCACTCCGGTGACTTCTTCGGTGACTGTATGCTCAACCTGGAGACGTGCATTGGCTTCGATGAAAGCGAATGATTGTTCACTCTCGTTACCCTCAACATCAACCAGAAACTCAAATGTACCCGCATTGCTGTATCCGACACTCCCCGCCAGGCGCATGGCAGCATCGATGATGCTGGCCCTGAGATCCTCAGACAGACCAGGTGCCGGTGCCACCTCGATGATCTTCTGGAAATATCTCTGAACACTGCACTCCCGCTCGCCCAGGTGTGCAACCGAGCCGTGATTGTCGCCTAGAATCTGCACCTCCACGTGACGTGCCTGTTGCATGAATTCCTCAACGTAAAGCTCCCCATTACCGAATGCAGCCTCCGCCTCGGCGCTACAACGATCATAGGTGGCTGCGACCTCATCGGCACTGGTCACCACACGAGAACCCCGCCCGCCGCCACCGTAGGCAGCCTTTATTATCATCCCGCGACCTTCACCCAGGTCTTCGAAGAATGCGATGGCTTCCTCTTTCGTCACCGCATGATCGAGACCGCGGATAATCGGCACATCTGTATCTACAGCAGCTATACGGGCACGCGCCTTGTCTCCGAAGAGTTCGAGGGTTTCCACACGGGGGCCGATAAAGGTCAGGTTTTCCTCCGCGCACCTTCTCGCAAGATTCGCATTCTCAGCTAAAAAACCGTAACCCGGATGGATAGCATCGCAGCCGGATTCCAGGGCTGTGGCAATGATCTGTTCGATATCAAGGTAGGCGGCTGCACCGACGCCTTCAAGGATGAAAGCCTCATCAGCCTTACCGGTATGCAGAGATCCTGCATCATCTTTGGGAGAGACCGCCACTGTGGCTATGTTTAGCTCAGCCGCCGCCCGAATAATCCGGTTGGCGATTTCTCCTCGATTGGCTACAAGCAGTTTCATTTGGAATCCTGTTTCACTTTAATTTCAACTAATCGCTGTTGCGTCTGAGCATGCCACTTATATTCCTCTACCAGACAGCTGCCCCAACATACCACAGCTATGGATGCCAGTGCAGTGGGTTGCGGTTTCGGCTTCCGTAAACCACGTCTTCTTCAGAATGCCATTCCTTACCTGCTGATTGAACATCCTTCCGGTGGAAGAATTGCAGGCCTGATACTGGTGGAGAGCAAACATGACATGAATTGAGCAACGCCTGCAGCGACTTGAGGACGAATCAGAGATCAAGCATCTCAAGGCAAAATACTGCGAGTTCTGTGACAACAGCTATGATCCGGACGGCATAGCTTCACTGTTTATAGAAGACGGCGTCTGGGACGGTGGACTCATGGGATGGTTCAAAGGTCGAGAGGCAATCCGCACACACTTTAAGGGTACGGTTAACTACCAACCCCATCAAAACTATGACAGCTGATTTAGCCCAGCACACTGTACACTGACGATCTGCTCATCATTTCGCCAGCTTAGACGCAAGCCTTTTTCCTCAAGTTCATGAGTCCAGGTTGGCACCATCTGCCTGATCTTATCCAGCACCTTTTGCGCTTCATCCATGTTACCCGTTAACGCGAGTGCATTAGCAAGTGCGACCCACGAATTGAAATCTTGGGGTTCCTGACCGACATAGTCCTGCGCATAATCAAGTGCTTCATTGAGGTTACCCTTCAACAAGGCAGCAATGTGATTTTCATAACTGGCGTGCTCATCTGCCCTGGCGAGTTCAATCATTTCATCTACCCGCCCAAGCTGCAGCAAAGCTGCAAAATGTTGGGTATCAGGGAAACCCAAAATCGCCGTGCATCTCTCTGCCAGCTTCAATGCCAGTAACTCAATCCCAAAACAACGATGAATCAACGCCCCAGTGCTTAAAGCAAATGTATTGTTTGGTGAAATTGCGAGCGCTTTGTCAATGTGTTCCACGGCTTCCTGCGCCAATTCCTCGGGATGTCTGGTGAAATTGGTCACGACAATACTGTGCAGTACAACTGCCAACACTGCCTGTGCACTACACACATCCGGCGCCACCTGAACCAATCGCCGCACCATATACAAGAGTTTATCTCTTGTCTCACGATTAACTACACTAAAGCGTTTCAAGAAAACCCGAC
Source organism: uncultured Pseudomonadales bacterium (assembly GCA_964548025.1). Lineage (GTDB taxonomy): Bacteria > Pseudomonadota > Gammaproteobacteria > Pseudomonadales > Azotimanducaceae > JAHRVQ01. The sequence goes on along the minus strand of CAZJRI010000116.1, from coordinate 10,735 downwards.
TCAACAGGCCAATTGCGTCAAGCTCATCATCCTCGATATCTTTGTAGTACTCCTGCACAGCCATTATTATCGGCTCCTGCAAACTGCCACAGATCTGGTTAATCAACTGAGCCTGGGATTGATAGAAATCCTGAAGAGGTCGATCATAAGTCTCCGCCCATATCTGTCTATGGTTAAATTCGGACATTAACTTCATCGTGGTGCGAACCTCGGCACCTCTTTTTCTGACGGTACCAGAGAGGATCAATGCGGTATCACTGGCCTGATCTGTGAGTATTGTCATGCCGTGGAACCTCTTTGGTATAACAGTCATCAGGTCATCGGTGAGATCCTCAGCAATCAGATGAAGTTCTTCGTCCGTACCGCTGGCAAGAATTGGATTAACTACCATTGCCCATTCAGTGCGCGTCGTTTTCTTTGAATCGGAATTCCCATCACCCAACTGACTTTCCGGCTTGACCAGTGATGCCAATGCTGATGTTAAACGAGCACGATAAGTTGACTCATCAAAGTCAGAACGAACCATCGCCTGACGATCACTCAGCGAAAGTTGCAACTCTAACGGCAGAGGCGTGTCGTCCAATCGAACCACAAAGACAGTTTTACCCTGGTCAAGTGCAAAGTTGATTTCTTTCAGACAATTGTCTGACTCAGCAGATCTGGCTGTGCAGAAAAAGATCAGCCCGGCGGATTTATTCAGCGCTTCAGCCAGTGCTCTACGCCAAACCGTGCCAACATGTATGCCATCGTCGTACCAGAGGTTGAAGCCTGATTCCTTAATCCAGGCCATCTCGGGGAAGGTGAGTTCCGTATCGTCATGGGCATAACTCACGAAGAGGTAACTATCGTCACCTTCGTAGGATGGGAAAGGTCGATCCATTAGTTACAGTCTGACTAAGGGTTCTGCCGAATACTACTTTGGAACAGCCACTATGGCAATTCCACCCTGGTGGTTCTCCCGGCAACATTCCCTGAGAGAGAATAGCTGCTATCGGGTTCATTCAGTTTCCTGAGGATTTGTCTCTGCTATGAAACAAATACCGAATATTCAAAACCGTCGGCAATATGCAGGGTCGTTGAAACAAAGCCATTCTCACCGCTTTGCATATAATCGACATAGGGTCGAAGATCTTTGCGAAAGGTAAATATATTGTCCGCCAGGACGACCGAACCGTGTCTTAGTTTGGGCGTCAGGATTTTTAGTACAGGCAGATAGAGATCCTTCCAGCCATCCAGCAGAACCAGGTCAATCGGTGCTTCAACATCTGCAAGGGTTTGTAGTGCATCTCCCAGGCGAACCTCTGAAATATCTGCCAATCCAGCCTCACTGAGATGAGCAACTGCCTGTTGATGTTTTGATGGTTCAATTTCACTGCCGATTACCCAACCGCCACCATTGTCTTTAATCGCGGCACCCAGGTAGATGGTTGATATGCCGAACGAGGTACCGAACTCCACGATCCTTCTGGCACCCAGACTTCTCGCGGTCAGATACAGGAACTCACCCTGTTCCCTGGAGACAGGGATAAAGACATCCTTCATCACCTCCGGGGTCATGATTTCTGAGAAGCTCTTGCCCCTCACTTTTCCTGTGAGAAACCTGGGAGCCAGCCTCAGGAATTTCGTTACGTCACCCTTTGCCTGTTTGTGAAGTCTATCGAGCAGGGTCGAAATGGGTTCTGACTTGAGTGAATTTTTCATTATTAGCCACTCCGGGACATGACGCCTGATCCCTATTCTATTCTTTCAGGAATTCAAATCCACTTGTGTGACTACTTTACAAGCGACCGTGCTATTCGAGAACAGCGCTCTCTTCATCTCTCGAGCCTGGTTCGGTTCTACCCTCCGCAGATTCAGTATCCGGCCACAGCAAACCACCAACAAGGCAGATAGTGTAGTTGGCTGCTAGCCCCCAGACACCGGCGCTAATTCCAAGTGGAGACCTTGCGGCGGCATCCCAGTATCCCAGTGCCGCTCCAACCCACAACACGAGTGTGATTATAGTACCTACAACCACGCCACAGAGTATGGACATACCGGACAACCGTCGCCAGAACAATCCCAGGAGGAATACCGGAGAAATCTGCACCATGAATTCAAGCTTGAGTTTGATCAGCAGCCAGATAGAACTCTCTGTCTGTCGGGACACCCAGGTCATGGCAACCAGAAACGCAATGAGGAGCCAACCAAATATCTTTCCGGTCCAGAGCAGATCTCGAGGACTTGCATTGGGATTTATATAGACCGCATAGATATCCTTGGTGATCATGCTCTGGATTGACAGAAGCGCCGAATCAGTTGTGGACATGATGGCCGCAATGAGTGCAACAAATACCACCATCACGAGCCAACGAATGTAGTCATTGCCATTGATGATATCAAGCAGCATCAGCAGTGTGACCTGGTCGCTCTCAAAGGGGGAGAGATCCGGAAACTGGCTGATGGCTATGAATCCTAAAATAAAAGCGAGCATGGTTGTAATAAATGGCATAAAAGCCATCCCGGCGAGCGATAGTCGCAAGGTGCGGAGTGATCTTGCCGAGAAGAACCGCTGGATGGCATGGGGATAGACCGACGCGCCGAACATAAGCAAAAGCATGGTGCTGAACCAGGCACGGATACCTTCCGCGCCGGGGACCTGCAGCTTCTCTGGTTGGCCTTTTTCTGAGGCGATAAATTCTGTGGCTGAAGGCAGACCGCCGTTAACTGTTAGCACCAGGTAGAGAATGATAGAGAAACCAAAGAACAAAAGTACGCCCTGCACAGCATCGGTCCAGGCCACTGAACGCATGCCACCCAGGGTTTCATAGATGAGCATGACAATAACCAGCAGGATAACACCGTTCATGAAATCAATGCGCCCACCTGACAATCCTTCCACGGCGTGACCCATGGCGACGAGTTGTTCAAGGATATAGTTTGCAAGTCCCCAACACAGTAACAGGACACAGACTACCCGAAGCGCATGCGAGCCGAATCGATGATAAATATAGTCTGCCGGTGTGATATATCCGAATGCTCTTGACAGGCGAAACAGGCGCGGGCCATAGATTGATATCACTGTAATTGTCAGCACCATGAACATGATGCTGACCACATAGGTGCCACCCTGACGATAGGATCGTCCGGCAAATCCCAGCATGGTGTTGCCGCTGTACTGGGTTGCAAATAGCGTCAGGAACAGCACAAATATGCCAAAGCTCGAACCACCGAGATAGAAGTCTCGCAGTGAGTTTTCTTTGCTGCTGACTTTGCCCGCCAGACCTAATCCGATCATCACGAAGAGATAGATCACAAGCATAACGATAGGCGCTATGCCCAACTCATAAGTACCATCGTTCAAAATGTATGAGTTCCCTTCAACCTATCTGGCATCGTCGTCTCGCCAGAAAAAGAGGATGCCGACGGCTGTTAATATGGCAACGCCAACAGAGCAGATGATGCTCGTCCAGATCCAGACAGGGAAGCCAAGCACCACGCTGCCGATAATCCCTTCGCTTCTATACCAGGGCACGCTACCTGCAAGCAGTACAATCAGGACGGGCAGGAACCACTTTTGCGTCAATGGTTCTTTTTTTAGCTTCACAGCCTGCCAGAAGGCGTGCATATCCCTCTCTCCCCCATACTCCGGGAGAGAAGACACGCTATCACTTTTCTTTTTCATTTCCTGATCCACCCTGGTGTCTGCCTTTTCTGGCATCTGTAAACTTTCATTAAAGATGAAGCAAATACTGTCGTTACCAGCAACCGAGACAATCTCTCTAAATCTCTATTAGCCTGTCGTCTCTTTTTTATAGCTATCAATGTTACAACTACCAATGTTACAACCATCAATGTTCCATCTATCATATCTCAATACGTTTTTGTCAGTTCAGAAAACCTGAAGGGCTGCTTCTGTCACCGGCAGTCCAATCAAATCACCAGAATGGTTTCCATTTCTCTATACATTAACGATACCTTTTAGGCTTATAATACTTGTATATCTATTTAACAGCACCTTAAAGTATTATAATACCTAATCAATTCGATATTCTAACTTAACTCTTTAAAGAATACCTTTAAGGGCTGTTATACTATAAATAGTTTTTTATAGATCTTTTGGGTACTTTTATGAGTAATACTAAAAAATCGCCAATTATAGTCGCTGCTGATTTTGGCCAGCGGGTCAAAAAGGCACGTCTGAGCAAAAATATTACCCAGGAACACCTGGCCAAAAACATCGGCCTTTCTGTGAAATCAGTTAAGAACGCAGAGAAAGGCAAATGCCAATTTGAAACCATGGTGGCAATCCTCATGGCACTGGGTAAGGAGGATCAGCTCAACCTGGTTTTACCTGAATCGGAAGTTTCCCCTATTCAACTTGTGAAGCTCAAAGGCAAGCAACGCCAGCGGGCAACCAGCACAGGAGCAGATGCCGATGAAAAGGAGATTAAATCTGCATGGTAATGGACTCGGTGACTGTCAGATATCACGACACAGACGTGGGTGCAGTCAGTTTCGACACTGACAGTGGTATCGGTGTATTCGAATACACCTCAGGTTTTATCTCATCAGGACTTCAGCTCGCGCCGGTGACAATGCCACTGTCTGATCAAATCTATTCTTTTCCAGCCATTGATCCGGACTCCTTCAGGGGTTTGCCCGGATTGGTCGCAGATTCACTCCCTGATGATTTTGGTAACGCTGTATTAGACAGTTGGATTGCAAGGCAAGGCATGTCGCCTGCTGATATCACACCACTCGAACGGCTTCGATATACAGGTACGCGAGGTATGGGTGCATTGACCTACTCACCCGCCAGGAGACACAAGGGTTTAAACTCGTCACAGCAAGTGGCAATCGACTCACTGGTCGAGATCGCGCAGGACATCCTCAATGACCGGCAATACTTCAAGACCACCATAAGCAGATCCGGCGAAGAGGATGCACTTGCCATGATGTCACTAATGTCTATCGGTATGAGTGCAGGTGGTGCGCGACCCAAAGCAGTTGTGGCTTTTAACGATGATTTCACAGAAGTAAGATCCGGTCAGGTAAAAATCCCCAATGGCTTTACTCACTATCTCCTGAAGTTTGACGGGGTGAGTGAAAAGAACACCAGCAAAGAGACCTTCGGTGATCCCAAAGGCTATGGTGCCATGGAATATACCTACTACCAGATGGCCACCGCCTGCGGCATTACCATGAAGCCAAGCCATCTACTTGATGAAGGAAAGCGCCGACACTTCATCACCCAGCGATTTGACCGCGATGGCAATAACCGAATCCATATCCAGACACTCAACGCAATCGCACATATCAGCTATAAACGTCCCGGCACTTACTCCTATGAGGCATTGTTTGCACTGGCCCGACAACTTGGTCTGTCTGCTGACGAGGCTAAAGAACTCTTCAGACGCATGGTATTCAATATTATTGCAAGGAATCATGATGATCATTCCAAAAACTTCACCTTCATGATGAACCAGGATGGCAACTGGTCATTGTCCCCTGCCTATGATGTTGTTTACAGCTACGCTGAAGGCAATCGCTGGATCGATGTACATTGGATGACCCTGAACGGGAAACGTGATGACTTTGTACGTGCTGATCTTCATGCCTTAGGCACTATTAGCCCCATGTTCACCAGAAAATTTATCGACGAAGTCATTGAAGAGACCAAAGACAGTGTTTCACAGTGGCGACGATTAGCGACAGACAATGCAGTCCCCCAACATCTCATTTCACGAGTAGAATCAAATCTGAGGATAGATATCTGATCAGGAGGATCGCACGGTTCTGGTAAAAGCTGCTCCCACTCCCTCTGAATAGACTAAAGTTGACTAAGAAACGTATCAATCATCGCATTAGTCTGGGCAGGTACTTCCAACTGGGGAAAATGCCCTGAACCCACTACCTGTGCAAACTGCACATTATCAAGGTGGCTGCTGATATGCTGCTGATTCGCATCGGTTGCCGTTAGCCAGAGAACAGGTTGTTTTATATCACCAGCGATCGCTTCAGTATTTGCAACCATACCCTTCAGCTCACTCATCGCGACATCTAATGGCGTTTTGATTGCGTCTGAAACCGCTTTACGCGCAATGGATTTTTCACACTTTGGCGAAAAGAAGCCTTGATACATTTGTTTGAGTGCCGTCTTTCCTTTTGGTGAATCCAGTGCAGCTATCATTGGCGCCAGGCGCTCGCCAAATCCTGCAGGCGGGTCAAGGCTGGGCTCGGGATATAGGCCCGCGTCAACCATGACGGCAGCCTTAACGAGCCGAGGGCAAGAACGGGTTAGCTCGAGTGTCGAGGGACCACCGCCAGCATGGCCGATAGCAATGACTCGCTTTATGCCAACCGACTTGATCACCGCTGCAATATCTGCGGCATGGTCTTTGGCGCTGCAATCAGCCCCGGTTGATGTGGACCTGCCCATGCCCCTTCGGTCTATTCGAAGGACACGGTACCTGGAACTGAAATATCTGACCTGCGGCTCCCAGTGCGCCAGGTTTGAACACCATCCATGAATGAACAAGAGCGTGGGTCGATTTCCTTTTTGTTTACCCTGCAACCGATAAAAAAGTTTAGCGTCGTCTTTCGTGGTAAATGTACCCATGGTTCTTCTCCAGACAAAAAGTGCTCAGATGGTCATACCACCGGATCGTTAGCGCAGTGCATCACCGAGTGCTCGCAGAAAGCTCGTCTTCAAACGCTCACTAACCGTTGCATTCGGCACGAACATATCACCACCATGATACATCCCAGGAAATACGGCAAGTTCGCAGGGTATATCTGCCGCAGACAGACGCTGTGCATATTCAACGTCTTCGTCACGAAATAAATCTTCAGAACCCACACAAATATAGGCAGGTGGCAAGCCGCTCAGATCGGTGGCCCGGGAAGCCGCCGCATAAGGAGAAGCCGCTTCACCGGGCGAGCCATCGAGATACATCTCCCAGGCATTGAATGACGTACCCTGATTCCAGATCGGGTGGTTTTCATATTGACCCGATTCTGTTGCATGCAGATTATCGATCATCGGATAGAGCAACAACTGAAATGCGAGTGGTACACCGCCCTTGTCCCTGTTCATGAGTGCCACACCAGCGCTCATTCCACCACCGGCACTGGCACCGCCAATGGCGATACGTGCCGGATTGATATTCAATTCACTGCTCTCGGCAGCCATCCATTGCAGGACGGCAAAGCAATCGTTAACACCAGCCGGGAATGGGTGTTCTGGGGCAAGACGATATTCGACGGATACAACAGTGCAATCTAACGCTTCAGCAATGACGCGCGCCCTTTCGTCTTCAGCATTACCCAACAGGTAGCCACCACCATGAACCCAGAGCAGTGCTGATTGATTTTGATGCTCGCTCTTGCGATAAATGTGGACAGTGACATCGCCATTTTCTGTAGCAACCAGATTGGTATCATGCATTACCTCCACTGTCGACGGTGGTTGCGGTCGCTCTGCCATCAGCTCCCGCACCCTTTCGACATTATCCCTGGTAATGTCAAGCGCTGGCATCTCGTCAAGCGCAGGTAGAAGTTCAGGGTCGATTCTCTTGTAGTCCAGGATCATTGGAGGCCTCATTCATTCATGTAAGTCAGAATATAACAGACATCTTCGTGCGTTTAAGTTCTTAAACCACTTTCTTTTATGCAGAATAATTTCAAGAAGAACTGTTGACGACGACAGTGCCATTCTATAAAGTGCGCCACCACTAAGTGCACTACCCCAGTGCCATGAAGGGAGCAGAAAACATGTTGGAATATAACTACTTCTAATACCGACGGCATCTTTACTGATCGCCGGAGACTCCCTCGATGCCGACAGATTCAATGTCGTATCGATAACATCAATCAACAGCGGAACGATAACAACAGGTGAACTGGATTCTATTTTCCATCACCTCTTATTCATACAAGGCTTCGTTGCTTTGTGAATATGTAATTGTTCCCTGCTGTCAGATGTTAAACCGTCCAGTCACCATACCCATCAGTAAAGCCAACGTCAGATTTAGATAACGGGCCCCGGCTCGAACCATTAATCATTAACCGAAAGTGGAGACAATTATGTCCAGTCTACGAAGCGTTCTTGCGCGCAAAAAAAATGGCCCTCCTCTGGAGGCAATCAAAACTAGCAGTAAACCAGCAGCAAAGGTGATCGAATTTGTTCCGTCGCAAAACAATGAGCTGGATTCAAAACCCTCTATGAATGCGTTGGAGAGATTCTTTGCTCGTGGTGGTCACTATTATCATTTTGAACAGGAGGAGGCGAGAAGGAGTTATGAATACAAGCTTGCTCACATACAGATGCTGGTTCAGAGCCCGTTTTTGTAGGAACGGATTGAGAACCAATTACGTTAAACAAGAAAAACAGGAGGTTACTGATGAAAAAAGGAAAGAAATCGAAAAAGGTCTCGAAAAACGACAAGTCCTGCCAGCCTGGATTTCATGATGCAACGCATGGGACAACCAGGCCCTCAAAGGGTGATCGTACCAGGAGTAAGTTCCTGGGGGTTAATCGTCCGATGGGGAAAAACTACCATCGGTAGTTGAGTTACCGGGGTCGCACCACGGCCCCGGTAATTCATTCTCATTTCTGCTGTCTGCTTGACAATCGGTCGCTGAAAAAAGTTCAATGGGTAATTCTTTGTCTTCATGCTGTAGTGCACCGACGACAGAGTCGGCTTGCTAGCGGAACCAAATGCAGTTAAAAACCAGAGAATTACTTCCCTTCGCCCTGATCAGTGTTCCTCTCGCTATGGGCGGTTTACCACTTGGCATCTATCTGATCCCCTACTACACCAGTGAACTGGGCATCTCACTGGCTGCCATCGGGCTGATTGTATTACTCACCCGAATAACTGACGTTATCACCGATCCATTAATCGGCACTGTATCCGACGCCACACCAGATCGCCTTGGTCGTCGAAGCCTCTGGATCATGATTGGATTACCGATAATGGGAATCGCAACAATTGCGGTTTTTGATCCGCCGAATGAAGTCGGGCACCTGTACCTCTTCCTCGCGGTCGCCTCACTCTATCTTGGCTGGACATTGATCAGCATACCGCTCTCTGCCTGGGCGGCGGAATTATCTCCCGATTACCATGAACGTTCCCGGATTACCGGCGCAAGATCCTTTGCTGCAAGCACAGGTCTGCTGCTTGTTATGTCCCTGCCTATGCTGCTTGCTTACCTGACAAGCGCGGGATATTCGTCTCTAGCACCTGAGCATCCTGGCAGTCTGCAACCCATGTTGAAAATCATTGCCTGGTCGACGCTCGCCTGTCTCTGTGTTTTTGGCCCACTGCTTCTACTTACTGTACCTCAACCCAAATTTACCCAGAAGAGCAGTCTGAATCTCAAACAGGCATTGAAACTGGTCTGGACCAACAAGCCATTCCTGAGGTTGATGGCGGCGGGTGTCACCAACCACGTGGGCTGGTATTGCATCAGCACCCTCTATGTCTTTTTTCTGATCCACTATCTTGGGGCGAATACCATGCAATGGTCCGCCCTGCTGATTGTTTATTTCGTCTGCGGCATGATCGGCACACCCATAATTGTTCGTCTTGCTGCAAGCGTTAATAAACACAAGTTAATGGCAGGTCTTACACTCTATATGATTACCTGTTTTTCAATGGTGCTGCTGATGGAACCGGGCCAGTGGCGCTACTATATATTCATTCAGATCTCATGCGGTCTGGTGGCTAACATCGGCAATGTGCTTGTGCCGTCAATGGCAGCGGACGTCATAGACCAGGATACGGTGGAAAGCGGTCAGCAGCGCGGGGCTCTCTTCATGGCGCTCTGGGGAACAGCCGACAAAATTGCACTGGCAGCCGCAGCGGGTCTGACGCTGCCATTTCTGCAGTTCCTGGGATTTGATCCTGCCATTGAAAATGATCGCGAAGGCCTCAGAGCTCTGCACTATACCTTTACGATAATCCCAATTTTCTTTCTGATCTGGTCTGCGTGGCTTATCTGGCATTTCCCCATTACCAGGGAACACCAGGAAAACCTCAGATCACAGATCTCATCAGCGCACCTTCGTGTTGAAGACAGTGTCTCAGAAAACAGATAAGTCGAGTTGCATTCCTGTAGGGATCAAGTTCGATTGATCCGCTTCTGCCGGTTGAGATGAGCCGATAAAATAAGGTGCAACCGGATCTGCACCTGTCACGTCTTACCTCCTAAATACGGAGGAATCTCAAATGCAAGTTCAGAAAAGCTCGTGGATCACTTACAGCCTGCTGGCATATTTCTTTTCCTGGGTCATCTGGGCCCCTGCAATCCTGGCCAATCGAGGATTTATCGAGCTACCGGAAGGCTGGATCCGCGTCTTCGGGCCACTCGGTACTTTCGGACCATTTCTGGCTGTGCTGGTTATGATTTATCGAGAGGGACGTTTGAAGTCATTCTTCCTGAAACCAATGAATTTCAGGTTTCCCTGGTATTACTGGTTAATCGCATTATCTATCTGGCCAGCCGTTCAGGGTCTGGGCCTTGTGTCTGCTTCCTGGTACGGGGATTTCACGATAGAACCAAGCATGTATATCTCTCTTACCCTGCTACTGCCATTGTTCTTTAAGACACTGGTCGCCGGGGGTCCACTGGGAGAGGAATTCGGGTGGCGGGCTTACGCGCTGCCTTCGCTGTTGCAAAATCATGGACCGCTGATGGCCAGTTTGATCCTGGGCATAGTCCATGCTTTCTGGCACTTGCCTGCCTGGTT
>CAZJRI010000115.1:0-16645 GCA_964548025.1 uncultured Pseudomonadales bacterium | reverse complement strand
TATTCTTGAGAATATATTCGACTCGATGGTCTCTGTTCGAGAATCCAATCCAGACAACCGATTGCACTTTGGTATTGGTCTTTATGTCGTTCGGGTAATCGCCGAGCACCATGGCGGAAGTGTTAGTGCTTCTAATCTATTGAATGGGAACGGGGTGACAATTCGCGTGACTTTGCCCAGATATTTCCCGGTCCCAAAAGAAATGCTCGCTGCGGGGTAAAAGTATCAGGCAAAAAAAAGTCCTAACACTTTTGGGGAGGGGGAGAAGTTAGGACTTAAATTACCAGCTTTACTTTGGAGTTACTAGTACTTCACACTCTTAGTCTATCTTCTCATTATGGAAAGACTATGGAAGCAATATGGAAGTGTGAAGATCGGTGCTCCTGAATTACGCCAAATCAGTTGATAAGCCGCTGATCTGCCTTGGGAATTTCCATTTCTATTGAGTCATCGATTGCCCAGTTCGCTTTTCTGATCGAACTCATCAGCAGTTCCATCAGGGAGGAATTAATCTTCCTGTTTAAGACCATATTCATCCCCTGGCCTGTTTTTGGCTGAATGGACATATGTAAATTCTCATCGCGAATTTCATAGGTCAGCTTAAAAGCCACAGGGATCTCATCACCCATAGGCAACTCGTCAGGTTCTTCATTGAACTTCCGCTCGAAATCCGCATCTACCAGGGCATTCTCCTGTTTGAACTTCTTAACGGCCATCTTTGCGTCCAAACTGTCCTGCATCGAGACGTCGGGATCAGCATCCAGATGGTCTCTTAGCACCTTGCGCAGCAGAAAAGTAAATCGGCGGGTGATCCAAAACCTGAATTCTTTTTTCTCAGTTGAATTAACCCGGAACAGAATTCGATCCTCCTCCGGGTTGTAGAGCATTTGCATCTGGTTAATCGCATCGCTCACAAAGCATTTTCCAGTGGTTAAATCTTCAGTATAACCAATAGAACGGCCATTCTATATCAATTGTTTTTGATATACCGTTGACCTTCGTATTCTTCCTGCTAGAATATCAATATTATTTGATATTGAAATCCCAATGTCGGTCTCAATTCATTCTCAACAACTTGTCACATTCTGCAAGGCGACCGCTGATGCACTTAGGGTCGATATCCTCAGAGCTCTGAGTATGGAGTCGTTTGGCGTGCTTGAGCTTTGCCATATATTCGAAATGCCACAACCAGGTATGAGCCATCACCTGAAGATACTCACTTCAGCCGGGTTGCTATCAACCCGTCGCGAAGGGAATTCGATCTTCTATCGTCGTGCGCTGATATCTAGCGGTGATTCCCTTGAACCTCTGACCACCTCTTTCTTTTCTGCGATTAATCAGATCACGCTGGATGAACGTACCGAGTCCAGAATTACGGAAATTCACGAACAAAGGGCACAACGATCCAAGCTTTTTTTCGAGAAGAATGCCCATAGATTCAAGGAGAATCAGGATTTAATCGCCGATCTCAGCGTCTACGCATCAGGCATCGAAGACCTGCTCACCAATGAAGACCTGCCAGGTTCTGCGGTTGCAATTGAAGTGGGTCCAGGTAGTTCAGAGCTGATCAATTTGCTTGCCGCACGTTTTGATCAACTCTATGCATTGGACAATACAGAAGAGATGCTCAATGCAGCCAGATCGACACTTTTACCCAGATACCAGGGTAGTGTGCAATTCATTCTCGGTGACCTGAAGCAGGCTTTCGATACCGGTGTGGTCGCTGATCTGGTAATCCTGAATATGGTCTTACACCACATTGCTTCACCCAGGCAGGTCTTTGAGTCAGTGTCGCAAAACCTCGAGCCCGACGGCAGAATTCTGATCGTCGATCTTTGCCCACACGACCAGGACTGGGCGCGGGAAGCATGTGGTGATCTATGGCTGGGGTTTGAACCCTCAGACCTTGATAAATGGGCGAATGAATCGAATCTACAGGTAGGCCAAAGTACCTACCTGGGATTGAAAAACGGCTTTCAGATACAGATAAGAATGTTCAGGAAGCCTGGATAGACACCGTGCAACAAACATCATGACAACAAACGACATGGCAACGAAAAAGCCAGAAATTAACTAAACTAAAACACAAGCAGACGAGCGAGGATATATGAGCACTCAGGATTACAAAGTAGCAGATATCGGTCTGGCCGATTTCGGACGGGCAGAAATTGAACTTGCAGAGGCCGAGATGCCTGCTTTGATGGCTCTGCGAAGAAAATATCAAACTGAGCAACCGCTTTCGGGCGCAAGGATCATCGGTTGTATTCACATGACCATACAAACCGCGGTACTCATGGAGACCCTGATCGATTTGGGTGCAGAACTTCGCTGGTCGTCCTGTAACATCTTTTCAACACAGGATCACGCAGCCGCTGCGATGGCCCAAAGTGGGATTCCTACCTATGCGTGGAAAGGTGAAACTGAGGACGAGTTCTTCTGGTGTATTGAGCAGACGATTTTGTGCGACGGTAAACCCTGGGATGCCAATATGATTCTGGATGACGGGGGCGATTTGACCGAAATGATCCACGACAAGTTCCCCCAGATGCTCGACAAGATTCACGGCATTACTGAAGAAACCACAACCGGCGTACACAGATTGTACGAAATGCTTGAGTCAGAAGAACTTAAGGTCCCGGCCATCAACGTGAATGATTCAGTCACCAAATCAAAAAACGACAACAAGTATGGATGCCGTCACAGTCTTAACGACGCCATCAAGCGTGGTACTGATATGCTGATGGCCGGCAAGAGAGCGCTGGTCATCGGTTATGGCGACGTCGGCAAAGGCTCAGCAGCCAGCCTTCGGCAGGAGGGCATGATTGTACGGATCGTCGAGATCGATCCCATATGTGCCATGCAGGCATGCATGGACGGGTTTGAAGTCGTCTCCCCATACCTGAACGGCGTCAATTCGGGTTCAATTGATGACATCGATACGCAGTTGATGGCTAATATTGACCTGATCTGTACCTGCACAGGCAATGTTAAAGTATGTGATGAGAATCTACTCAGAACAGTCAGCAGAAACGCTATCGTCTGTAATATCGGGCACTTTGATACAGAGATTGACACTCAGTTCATGAGAGATAACTGGCGCTGGGAAGAGGTAAAACCGCAGGTTCACAAAATCTACAGGAGTGACGACAAGAAAGACTACATCATCCTTCTGTCAGAAGGGCGACTGGTGAACCTCGGCAATGCAACAGGACATCCCTCTCGAATCATGGATGGCTCTTTTGCCAATCAGGTACTGGCTCAGATGTATCTGTTCGAGAGGAAATGGGCTGACCACGACCCGTCTCAGCGACAACCAATTACAGTCGAAGTACTACCCAAGCCGTTGGATGAGGAGGTCGCCACCTACATGGTTGAGGGATTTGGTGGCAGGATTACGAGATTGACCCCCCAACAGGCGGAATACATTAATGTGCCCGAAGAGGGGCCATTTAAGCCAGATACCTATAAATACTGATCTGACAATCAAAAAACGCAAATATCGCGCCTTTCATTTAAGGCGCGATATTTGTTTCAATGTTTTAACAAAGTACCAGTTTTGTATAAATAAACTGTCAAATTAAGTAGATGAACAAAAGTTTTGATGCTTTACTTTACTTTGATATTTGGTCGTGGTTAAGTAGCGCAAATCGCACTAGAACCCATTTTAATTCCATATTTCAGATATTCAGTGACAAAACAATCAACTTGCCATAAATAGTGTATGTTATTGTTTTTGCTATAATTATCAAAGCCATCCGATGAGATTTCCATCCGTCCGACGGTTTTGACCCAGCCTTCACTTTTTTTCCGTTTTTTCTCTGTTTTTTTCTCATTTTTTATTGAGGGGTTAGCCGCTGACTTCGTCTTATAGTCACTGGTGATTTATTCACTCAAACGAATACCGCTCGAAGCGGTGTAAAAAAAATTGATACATCCAACTTGTTGGGGGATATTAAATGTTGAAAAAGACTCCATTAGCGAGTGCTATCCATACAATCACTGTTGCATCAGCCCTGGCTGCTGCCGGAGCGGCCTCCCAGGTCGCGGTGGCAGAAGAAGATGCCCTTGAGGAAGTAGTCGTAACTGGTTCACGGATTAAAACATCCGTTTCTGACGCGCCGCGTCCTGTTTCCATCATCAATCGTCTCGATATCGAGCTGAGCGGCATGGAAAGCGTGGCAGACGTATTACGTAGCAGCGCATATAACAGCTTTGGTTCGTTCCGGGAAAGATCAGGATCGAGTTTCGGCCAAATTGCCCTGGTCGATCTTCGCGGTATTGGAGCAGACCGAACTGCAATCCTTGTGAACGGTCGCCGAATTCCCGGCAACCCGCTTACAGGTACAGCAGCAGTTGACCTTAACTCCGTTCCGCTTTCAGCCATTGAAAGAGTCGAGGTACTGACAGACAGTGCATCGGCTATTTATGGTGCTGACGCGATCGGCGGTGTTATTAACATCATCTTCAGGGAAGACTTCGAAGGTGCCGAGTTCGAAATCGGCGGTGATCGCCCAGAGGAAGAAGGCGCTGAATCTGATCACTTTAACTTCACCTTCGGTGCTGTTGGCGACAAGAGCAGCGTGACATTTTCAGGCGAGTGGTTCAAAAGAATGCCTGTTTTCGATGGTGATCGACACTACAGCAGAGTTAATATTACGCCGAATCCCAATGGTGGTGATCCTCGCCACAGCCTCGATACCACTGGTGTTTCTTCAGGTGGTAATACCGGATTCGAACAAGACTTCAGCGATGCCTTCCTGGTATCACCTACTTGCGACACCAGCCTCTATGTACCGCTGTCTGATCCAGAAGGCATTCCCGGTGCGGTTGGCTGTGGTTTTGGCTATGCAGACGTTTCGATGCAGACTGGCGGTATAGACCGTCAAAGCACCTTTTTGAATGCCAAGTACGAGGTTGCTGATGGTCATGAGATTTACTTCGAAAACAGATATACAAGGGTTGAGAGCTTCGGTCGCTATGCACCAGCAGTAGGCTTCTTTGGCGTAGGCGCAGAAAATGACCTGAACCCCAGAGGCCACACCATGCTGGGTGATGTCGACGGAAACGGTACACTCGACGATGGTCGGGATATCTTCCTATTCCATCGATTCGTCGGTCATGGCAATCGTGATGACTCTCATACACGACAGGAATTTGACAATGTCGTTGGGTTTGAAGGCGCGTTTGAAGATATTGGCATTAACTACGATGTCTATATCCGACATTACGAGTATCTGACGCAAGCGGAAGGTGACACCTACGTCATCCGATCCATCATCGAAGACCTGGTTGCTGACGGTTCATACGACTTCAGTAACCCGCTCTCACAGGACGGTGATCACCTCGCGGCAGTCGGTCAAAGTTCTGCCACTCTCTTCCGTGATATCAAAACCAAGTACACCTCGTTCGGTATCGCACTGGACGGATCAGTATTTGATCTGCCTGCCGGTAAGGTAGGTTGGGCTGCGGGTGCGGAGAGAGCGCATGAGTCCTACAAAGACCAGTACGATAACTTCCGTGAGGCAGGTAATGTTTTGGGTTCTGCGGGTAACAGCTCTAAGGGCGGCCGCTCACGCTGGGCAGCATTTGGTGAGGTATCAATACCCGTGCTTGATAACCTGGAAGTCAACCTCGCAGTTCGCTACGACGACTATTCAGATTTCGGCGAGGAAACTTCACCCCAAATCGCTGCAAGATGGCAGCCTCTCGATCAGGTGATTCTGCGTGCTTCCTGGGGCGAAGGTTTCAAGGCTCCTAATCTCGGTGATATCGGTCAGGAATTATCCCAGTCCTTCGAGACGGTTACCGATACAATTTTCTGTGCAGCCAATGGCATAGCTGAAGCGGATTGTGGTGACACGCAGGTTGAGGAATTCACTGGTGGAAACCGCGATCTTCAGGCTGAGACAACTGAATCATGGAACTTTGGTCTGGTTATTAATCCTGTAGAAGATTTCACTTTCAGTGTTGACTGGTTCTCAATCGAGATCGACGACTCAGTTGATACGCTGGACCTTCAGGATGTAATCGACTTCGAAGCAGCAGGTACTCTGCCACCAGGTGTAACAGTAGGTCGTGGACCAACTGGCACCATTCTCCGATGTGCTGGCGCCGATCCTTTAACAACCGGTTGCGGTATTGTTAACGTATTTGCAAACCTTGCGACTGAAGATATCGAAGGTGTTGATATTCGTGCCCAGTACGACTGGAATACGAACAGCTATGGTGTTCTGATGGCTGCACTCGAGTATTCTCAGATACTGGAATATGATTATCAGCCGACTGCGACAGCGCCCGTTACCAGTCGTCCTGGCGAAACCGGTTTCCCCGAGTTCCGCTATAACGTCAATCTGCGTTGGAGCTATTCTGACTGGACGGTTAACTATACGTATCGCTACATCGATGAGCACAAAGGTGTTACTACAGGTAGTGAGTACGAAGACTATGACGTCATGGATCTCGGTGTTACCTGGGTTACCCCATGGGGCGGCGAGATTGCCTTCGGTGCTCGCAACCTGACTGACGAAGATCCTGTCTATGACAATGTCAGCGGATGGGACGAAGAGGAATCTCTGCCACTCTATGATGTGGCAGGCCGCGTTCCCTACGTCAGCTACAAGCACTTCTTCTAGAGGATATTCTAAACTGGAAGACGACTGGGGATAAGTGAGTCACTTTGATTCACTTCCCCGGATCGGTAAAACGCAATATCATACAACCCTGATTGGCATACCAATCAGGGTTTTTTTTGGCAATTCTTCAGTCGGCAAGTGAACATTTCTATGACAGATTTTAATCTTCTTTGGGCAACCCCGATCATGCGGATAGATACAGAAAAACTGGATCTGGCAGATCGCCTGCGTGAACTCATACTTTCACGCGAGACGGATGAGTATCGAAAAGAAAACTCTCCCCAACGCCACCACGATAATCTATTCGAAAGTAACTTCGACTTCCTGACCTGGAAAGAACCTGTAATTACAGAATTCAAAGAAGTCTACCTCGGTTACCTCGGCAATTTCGTGAAACTGGTCAATGACCTGGATGACGCACAGCTCAATGAACTCAGGTTTGACAGCCATGTCTGGTATCACATCGCACGCGATGGCGGGTATTTTCAACCGCATAATCACCCCAATGCATCCTGGAGCGCGATATTCTGTGTTGACCCTGGGGACGAGGAACCGAAAAACGATTCCATGGCGGGGCAGGTCATGTTTACCGATCCGCGGCAAACCAATGCATTTCTGGATCCTGCGAATCGTAATATGAGACGCGATATGTCGTTTAATGCCATTCGTTTCCGACTTAAACCAGCCCAGATCTGTATATTCCCCTCCTACCTCTACCACTATGTGGAGCCCTATATCGGCGAAAGACCACGAATCACCATTGCAGGAAACTTCTGGTTCAGGTTGGCTTGATGGCAAAACTTTCAGCGGAACAATGGTCCGTTTACTGGCAGAAAGGGACCATTACCACCTTCCTGGGGCGTTTCGGCAATAACTACGATGGTGAGATCAGAGCGTTCTGGCAGCAGGTTCTCTCCGATCTGCCTGACCCTGCCCAGATAGTCGACCTGGCGACAGGTAATGGTGCACTCGCAATCCTTGCAAGCGAAACAAGTATCGAACAGCAACGTGATTTAAAGATCTCCGCAATTGATTACGCTCAAATTGACCCAACTGGCGAGGTTTTGAAGAAGGCAAAACCCGAAGTATTAAAACGTATTGAATTCCACGCGGACACATCCATGGAATCAACAGGATTGGCTGCTCACGAATACGACGCTGCATTCAGCCAGTTTGGATTCGAATATGGATCACCTCTGCAAACTGTCGCAGAGCTTGATCGCATCCTCAAGCCCAGCGCAACTGTTGCTTTGATGATGCACAGAGAAGGCTCAGTGTTATGCCAACAGGCCAACGATGGCTTACAGCAGGTCACGGCCTGTCACAATTCCGGATTGCATGCAGAGTTGATCAAACTGCTTAAGTTAACGGATGCCCTTCAACGCAAAGGCAAAGATCCTGGAGAAGATACCGCTGCGGAGATACTCCGGGATGAAATTAACGAAATTACGGGTTCGCTTCACGACGAGATAGAAGAACATACCGACCCAACACAACTTGGTTTCTTCCTGCAGAATTCAATGGCGGTATTCAGCCCGCAGTTCGCGCAGTCCAGCCTCGACGATAAACTGGCAATGCTGGATACCGTCAATAGTGAAACTGTGGCTTACGAGCAAAGAATGAACGATCTGATCACCGCTGCGCGAACCGATGACAATATCAGACAGCTTGAAGTTCTGCTGAACAAAACAGGATTCACAATTAAACGGTCCGAAGTATTCATTTTCGAAGGTCATGATTTTTGCCACTCGCTGATTGCAAGCAGGAACACTACTCCAGACGCTTAACCGGTATTTTCTTTTTAAGATCTGGAAGTTCCATCACATAAAAGCCGAGGAAATTTTTCCTTATGATAACCCTCGGATTCTGAACAGCACGAATCACATACTGACTGTCGCGTTTTCTCGGTTGCCAGACCTGGCCATTTTCCAGCCTGAATCGGGTCCGGCCTGTCCATCCGTTAAACTCACCCTGAATTCTCGAGTGGAATTCGGATGCTTCCTCCTGCCTGGATTTTGTCTCCGATTCATCCCGACGATTGACTGTTTCAACTCGCACAACAGTCTGCGCTTTTGCCTCCGGCTCTTTTGCCTTCTGCTCGATTCTAGCAACTCTGGCCTGTTCACTTTCCTTCTGCTCAATTCTGTTAGCTCTGGCGAGTGCTTTTTTAGCTTCTTTTTGCTTTTTCAGATATTGCTTTCTAACGAATTTGGCATCCCTTTCCGAGAAAACGTCAATCCATTCTCTCAACGCTTCAAGCTCGCTCTCAGACAATTTTTCCACTCCTGTCGCCTGAATATCCTCGTTACTCATCAGCTCCTTGATGGGAGGAATTTCGGCGGCTTTAAGCGGACACGCCATCAAACAGGAAATACAGAGAATCAGGCAGAGTTTGTACATTGATACGAGTCCTAAAGAACCAGGAGTGCGGCTGATTAAATCACATGCACGCTGACAATCCCAATGTGTGCCCTGCCTCGCCGCAACTATCATGATATCCACCAAGGCAATTCATCCTGCTTCAGGTGCAATCCACCTTATTTTTGTAAAACAGGGTCCCAGAGGGGGCACAATTGAAACAGATTTCGAGTCCAAGTCAGACCCAAATGGGCTTGAGTAGAACTTTTTACACAGTACTTGGGACTTATTCTGCAATGGATCAAACCATCTGTCAGGAAGCAACGTCAAAATCAGGTACTACCAACGGAGACTATCATGAAGACGCTATCGTCAAACGATGCGATTACAGACAAGGCTATCGCCTGGTTCGTGAGGCTCAGGGCAGATGATGTCACTCAAACTGAGAGGGGGGAGTTTTTCTCCTGGCTGAGCGAACACCGCGAACATCAGCTCGCCTTCCTGAAAATTGTAAAATTATGGAATGATCTATCGGTGATCAAAGATATGGATTTTGAGGAATTACGCGAACTCCCCGAAATCTGGAAATTCAAAAAGAAGGTTGAGCTTCGAGCCGTCTCCTGATGGATCTAGGGGACTTCCTCACGCAACAGTTTTAGTGCCTGTATAATATATTTCTCAACCATGCTGGTCGATACGCCCATCTCAACGGCAATCTCCGGATAACTCATATCCTTACCGCGATGCATCAGGAAAGCCCTGCGGACTTTCTCAGGCATTTTTTCAACCACTTTGTAAATCTGATCGAGTTCCTGTTCCGCAGACGCCGTTCGCTCGGCGGAGGGCACAAACTTATCATTTTCTTCATCTGACTGGTCTGGAAGCATTTCTGAACTCAAATATCTATCGTGAACTTTTGCCCGTCGTATCTGATCCACGACAAGGTTGTTGGCAGTTTTAAAGAGAAAAGCCCGCGCATTATTCAGTTCACGAGACTGCTGGAATTTGTGCATGCGCAAGAGTGCCTCTTGCGCGAGATCATTCACATCTTCGTTATTTCGGACTTTTTTCGACAGGTAGCGAACCAACGGGAGCGTCAGTTCATCCATCAATAGCGCTGTATTCGGTTCTTTTCTCATTTCTACTCGTTATTGTATAACGATGGCTGCACACTCGTATCTGCCTAAACAGAGATCATCTGGTTATTAGGCAAGGATTACCTGGATACTTGTTTTCCGCGAGATCGGGCCGAGTTATTATGTTTGGTGCTAACCATAGCATAAATTTGCAAATCGGAGTACTTAAGTTGGCCTCGTCAGATTGGCCTGACAACTCAGCTAACTCTATCAACGATTCGTGTTTTTTCTCCAGTTTTCAATGAATTACAGGCTCCTGCTACCATCCTGATATGACTGGATGATCCTGGTTTGAATTCTGAGTGCATCAACTTTCAGGACACGAAATTGTCTGAGCAAAGAGAATCGCAGTATAAGTTCGGGAAATTCACTGCCATTTATTGATAAATACCCCTTATTCGAGCCGATACTTCTCTATGATAAACGGGGCGTCGCTGTACAAATGGGGGGGAGATTCTCATAATGTGGTGTTCACCTTTGCCAAACCAGGATATCGACGCTGGCGCGGTTCAGATGGGCAAAAATGCAGGCCGAGAACCCAGATCCCGGGTAGCGGTGCTGTTTGTTTAGAGCGGGCATAAAGCTGCCAGCTACTTCGAAGCATAATGCTGTACAGAGGACAAAGCGTGACCTTAAAGAACGAACAGAAGCTCGCCAACGTGGCGGTAATTCAAGAGAGCCTGGAAGAACTCCACTATATCTGCAATCTACAAATCGCAACGGCGGTCTTTCTGGCCTATCACCTCGAGAAGCCGATTTTGATTGAAGGCCCACCAGGTGTGGGGAAAACCGAGTTAGCAAAGACAACCGCAGAAATGCTCGATCTCGAATGCATTCGTCTGCAGTGTTACGAGGGACTCGATGAATCCAAAGCAATATACGAGTGGAAATACGGCAAACAGCTACTCTATACCCAGGTCCTTAAAGAGACACTGGGTGAAATCCTTGAAGGCGCCAAAGGACTAGCAGAATCCGTTTCAAAGTTGCACGAATTTGGAGATATTTTCTTCTCAGAAGATTTCCTCGAACCACGGCCACTGCTGAAAGCGCTTCGTCATGAGGAAGGTTGTGTCCTCCTGATTGACGAGGTGGACAAGTCTGATCACGAATTTGAGTCTCTGCTACTTGAAATGCTCTCTGATTTTCAGCTCTCTATTCCCGAAATTGGTACGGTGAAGGCCGACGCTAAAAAGAAACCTTTGGTATTCCTGACAAGTAATAACACCAGGGAGATATCTGATGCACTTAAGCGAAGATGTCTTCATCTGTATATCCCCTTCCCCGATGCACCACTTGAGCGGCAGATTGTTCAGGCACGAGTGCCCGAGATAGCCGAGAAGCTGCGAAACCAGATGGTCACATTCATTCAGGAACTGCGTGATATGGACCTCAAGAAGGTTCCGGCAATCAGCGAAACCATCGATTGGGCTCAAACTTTGATCCTTTTGCATTCGGAAACGCTTGACCCGGACCTTGTCCGTCAGACACTAAACGTCATTCTCAAGTTCCAGGAAGATATCGAAACTGTTGAGGCAGAATTGCAAAGTGTTACAAACAAGGCACTAAAAGAGAACTAGATCAATGGATCGTACACTGGTTGATTTCGTCAAAGTTCTGCGAACGGCGGAGATAAAGGTATCTCCTGCAGAAACTCTGGATGCCATGGAGTGCCTGGATATCGTTGGTTACGACGACAGATCATTTCTAAAAAATTCGCTATCAATGGTTCTCGCGAAGAATCCAGAGGAAAAAGAAGCTTTTTACGACTGCTTCGACAGGTTTTTTACCGTTGAGAAGTTCTCCCGTTCCGATTCTTCACCAGCCGAAGATGCCGGTGAAGACAAATTCGACGATGAGGGGGAATTCAATCCAGATAGCGGTAACCAACAATCAGGCAAAGGCGGAGGTCAGGGTGGTGGCCAGGGCGGCGGCGATCAGGAAGAATCAGAAGATGTGTCTGAAGAATCTTCTTTGGCGGCTACCTCCGATCTGGGGAAACTGCTAACCACCGGAAGCAAAACCGAGCAGACTATCGCCATGATGGAAGCAGGGCGCGAAGTAGAAGTTAACCAGATCGTTGTATTTACGCAAAAAGGTCTTTATACGCGCAAGATAATGGATGCCATGGGATTAAAAGGCCTCCAGGAAGAGATTTCAGATCTGCAGGCACACGGTGCCCTGCCTCAGAGACAACTCTCGGCCAAACTCAAGAAAGCACGTGACCTTTTAAGAGAAAGGGTGCGCGACTATGTCGAAAAGCAATTCTTTTTGCATGCAGATGAATCAGGCAAACAATTACGCGAGGAATTACTTAAGAAGGTAAAACTGTCAAACCTGGAAAAGAGAAATTTCAAGGATGTTCAGGAAGTCGTTTTCAAAATGGCGAAAAAGCTCATCGCTATTCACTCCAAGAGACGTAAAACCTTCAAACGAGGACAGTTGGATGTCCGCAAGACCCTAAGACACAACATGCAATACGACGGCATGTTCTTTGATATCAAATGGAAGTCACAAAAAGTTGACCGACCAAAAGTCATGTGTATCTGTGACGTCAGTGGATCCGTTAGCAACTATTCCCGGTTTCTGCTCATGTTCCTTTTCAGCCTCGCTGAGATCCTGCCAAAAGTACGTTCCTTTGCATTCTCATCAGACCTTGGTGAAGTTACCAAGTTATTCGAGCACAGCAATCTCGAAGAAGCCATGGCTCGCACCATGCGCGACTACGGCAACGGGTCTACAGACTACGGCAGAATGCTGCAGGATTTCAAAAGTCATTGTATGGACGACGTTAACAACAAGACCACTATAATCATCCTCGGAGACGCCAGAAACAATTATGGCGACCCGCAACAGGAAATCCTCAAAGAGATGTATGACAAGGCGAAGCGTGTAATTTGGCTGAATCCTGAACCCCGTTCAAGCTGGACTGTGGGAGACGCCGAAATGAAGAAGTACGCCCCCTGTTGTCATCAAACCGAGGTCTGTAACTCCCTGACACATCTTGAACGGGTAGTTGGGAATCTCCTGCGATCAGTTGGTTAATACTGTAGATCTGACTACTCAGCACTGCCGCCAGAGATTGACTAACCCTGCTACACAACATGCCGAGGGTCGCTGAACGCTCAGCGAATCACTTTGCGAATGCAAGATGTCTTAATAAACGAATCCACAGTTTGGTGACATGTAGTTAGTCTCGACGTTTGACACGAATACTGCCACTGCCACTTTTCTTACTTAGTAGAAAGGAACCCAGCCTGGCAGAGCGAACGACTATGATTTCTCCTTTTTTAAGCTTCATCGGACCCGAATCAAGCTGCTGCCAGATCTGTCCGTTTGCAAGGGTAATGGTTAGCTTTCTCGTGGACGATTTCTTAACAGCGGCAACTTCGGCTTCAATTTTATCAAGTTGTTTCATCGCTAGTGACTTCTTAACTATCCGATGAGCTTCGGATTCCTGCATGCCGAAGAGTTCCTCTGAATCAGGTTTTAGATCAGGTACGCTATTTTCGACTGAATTTATCTGTTTCTTGCCTGATGGCTTCATGCGAGGGGAATCAACAACGGCATCGTAGCAGGCAACCCGCTTCTCGATGTCGCTTATTTCCCTACAGTCAAAAATCGAACTCTCCTGGCCCAGGATTACTGGTGAAACCAGAACTAACATGAAAACCGGTATTCTCTTAATCATTGGGTTTTGCCTGAATTGAGTACCCTGGTTAAAAAAGTCCCCCGTGTGTTAAACACACGGGAGACTTCTATCTTCACAGATTGCTACATTGGCTTATAAAGCCAGTTGCGCCCTGGCATAGTAGTAACGACCTTGCGTATCGTAACTGAATTGGATCGTATTCATGTCATCATAGGCGGTGACATAAGGGGGTTCCTCATCAAGCAGGTTACGAACTCCGGCAGTAAAGGTCACATCATTCCACTGGTAATAACCCTGTATATCAAAATACCAGATTGAATCAGCAGTGTTCTCAAGGTTTGCAGGTGCAGCGTCGATATCTTTTGTGTCGCTCATGTACCTGGCGGTAACATTTGCACCCCAGATGTCACGGGTGAGCGAGGCACTGTAGTTTACCTGCCATTCTGCGAATGTTGCAGGATTACCAAACGCCGGATCACCACCAAAATGACCCGCCAGCTCGACGGTTTCTCCACCGGTGAAGGGCAGATAATCATAATCAATGAGGTTGGTGCCTACGACACGAAGGTCAATATAGCCAACCGGGCTCTCAAAGCCGTAATCAACCTGGAAGTCAATACCACTGGTTTCATAGGTAGCCAGATTGGCCTCAGATTGAAGTACACCCGATATCTGCGAATTACTGTTCCGACGACCCGGAGCGGAAGGTAATGGTGTTTCGTCAACACCCGGGAAAGCCGGACCTACTATAAGTGCACAGAGTGCATCAGAGAATCCTGCACTATCATAACAGGCTGAGATAACCTCTGAAGTCGGCGCGGAACCCACGGCATCCGTAATCTCGATGTCGTAGTAGTCAACAGTCAAAACCAGGTTCTCGATGAAGTTTGGCGTCAAGACAATACCAAAAGTGTATGACTCGGATGTCTCTGGTTCGAGATTAGGATTGCCACCCTGCAATGTCGTAGCCTGAAAGGTTGCGATGTTAAAATCCGGTGCAAGCCCATCCGCCTGACAGTTCGCAGCCACGTTCGCGCTGGTCGCGTCCGTTCCGTAATTACGACATGGATCTGTATATGACTCAGCTGATTGCTGCTGCCCCAGTAATAATTCACTGATGTTCGGTGCACGAAATCCTTCAGAGTACGTGGCGCGGAATCTGATATCTTCCACCGGCGCCCATTCAGCAGCGACCTTGTAAACAGTATCAGAATCACTCAGGAAATCGACATCGGTATAACGGGCTGAAGCTTCAATCGTGAGCACTTCTGCCATGGGTGCACCGGAGAGTATGGGTATAACGACCTCTCCGTAAACCTCATCAACTTCATATCGACCACCGGTCACTTCACCCGGTGTAAAGGCAATCGCACCGATCGCTGCGCCACCATCAGGATTGGAAGATGCGCTCTCTCTGCGATTTTCAAATCCCAGTGACCAATAGACTTCGCCACCTGGCAGGTCAATACCCACTCAATAGCCGCACATTTTGAAACCCTTATGTAGCAAGGGTTTGCGAGGGGCAAAGCTGTCTTTACAACATCTTTACAACATTTATGGTTTATTTCTGTGTGTATCACTATCTTAATATCCTTGTAGTATCAGCAGTTTAGCATTTCTGTTGTTGTAAACTTTGCAACTGCTAATGCCCTACTCCAAGAATCCCCTTCTCAACTGCTTGTATGTTTGCTACTGCCTTATTAATCAACTTGTGCGTGTTCGTTCTGATGCTCTTCTTTCTCGTTGTTCTCACATAATCCACCTTGTGCACACGCATTTCCTTATCAATCAAACCGTCTTCATCATCACTATCAATGTATTTGTCTTTCAGCCTAGCTAACGCCGACGTCTTTGGTAACACTGGGGAGAGAAAGGCCTCGCCTGAGCTCGACAAAAAGCTGCTTGGCCACCAGCCAATTTGCTCCTTCTCTCCCATAAATGCCACACAGATGCGCAGCTTCACAATATTAGGTACCAAGTTTTTCATTAATTATCGTTTCCAAAGTTCATATCATTCTCCGCATAATTATTTAATTAGCTGGTACATCAATTGGAAAATTGAGAAACACTATAAAAATCTAATAGCTGCCGCTCTGAAAGCTCACCACTTTCCAAAAAGTGCTTAAGATATTGCTCAGTCGACACTATGTATTGCGATACTTTTTTTAGCGATGCTTCTATTTTGTCAGCACTTTTTTTGATACTGCTGACTTCTTTTTCTACTGACTTGTAATCGTTAAGAAGATACAACAAACGCTCTACAATCATTGTCATGATCTGTCCATCTGCAGGCTGAGCATATATATTCGCTAACGCCATTTCCCTACTGATTGAATAAACCACAGCCAGATTTGAGAAGTCACCACGCCTAGTGCTAATGATCACGATAAATCCAACCGCTTGAATAAATTTAACACCTCCTGTACAGGCAGCAGCTACAGTGGCGTCTACGCTGTCTTCATCAAAGACAATCACATTGGCATCGGTTCCGCGGTTTGCACGCATTTCCAACAGCTGACCTATGGCGGTATCTGTTTGCGCCGCCGGGTCTCTGTTATCGAGCAACCCAAGCTTCACACCTTTGTCTAATTTCACTTCAAGCCCAATAGAGCAATCGTCTTTGCCCTCTATAGCGACCATTATGTCGCCTGTTTTGTTTCTAGGCAGTTGCCCTTGTTGCTTCGATAAATCAATGATTTCATCACTACTAAAACTTGCAGCAGTTTGAATGTCTGCAAGGGCCTGCATAATTTGCTGCTCGGCTTTTTCACCTTTGCCGCTTGTTTCTTTGAATCGTAATTCCCTCAGCTCATAAAGTGTTTTTAGTGACGCTAAGTGCTTGCCCAATTCGCCTTCGGTTTCGTTAAGAA
>CAZJRI010000114.1:0-16906 GCA_964548025.1 uncultured Pseudomonadales bacterium | reverse complement strand
GACACGTTGATGCGCTAACAAGAGTTATCTTGGTGGGTAAGCAGAATTGCTCCTGTTGCGTAAATTGAATGTTAATGCCTATCCAACAACCGAAAACAGGTTGAGGATGGCAGGTTCGGGGAGGACCATCTATGAAGAAGTTCGTCTGTTACTTCCTTGCAGTATTCGCATTGATTTTAATGGCGCAGCAAGCTATTGCTGCGCAGGTGTCTGATGACCTGAAAATCTACGGTGACTTCAGGCTTCGATTCGAATCTGATACCGATTCGGCAAAATCAAATGGCAGTAGTCGGGATGATCGTGCGCGTATCAGAGCGAGGGCGAGAGTTGGGCTTACGTTCACACCACGAGACGATATTGAGATTGGCCTCCGAATTCGTTCAGGTTCGGATGACAGCCATCAATCGCCACATATCACGCTGGTAGACCTGGATGACAACGATACAGGTGACGCAGATTTCAATCTGGACAAGTGGTATTTCAAATACAAAAACGGGGGTTCCGCGCTTACGGCAGGCCGCTCAGGTATCGCCTTCTGGAAACAAAACGAAATGCTCTTTGATGATGACGTGACGCCGGTGGGTGTTGGTTATGCATTAAAAGGAGATACATTCGGCTTGAATCTGGGATATTACACACTGCCTGTAGGTATGCAGGAGGCTTCAGGCAATCTCGGTACGGCTCAGTTGACGTTTAAAACTGACATTGGCTCGGCGAAATTTGCCGGAGCGATAGGTGTTGCTCAATTTGATCCTGAAGAGAACGATGCAGATGCTGCGATGTTACTCGATGGAAACGGAAGCCGGGACTACGATATCTGGACGGTTAGTGGACAACTAAAATTCAACAAGCTGAAGTTCGGAATTGATTACTACGAGAATAACGAAGACTATTCCGCCACTGATCCAGATGCGTTCACCGCGTTGAATCATGACCAGGATACCGGATATGTATTCTCCGCAGCTCATGGTGGAACCAGCCCGCAATCCTGGTTGTTTGCCTATTACTACCTGGATATCGAGACCTTCGCGGTAAATTCATCATATGCCCAGGATGACTGGGTACGATTCGGTTCTGCGGTAGAAGCCCGAGCCAGCAATATTGAAGGGCATGAACTTCGAATTGGATATGGTCTGGCAAAAAATATGAACCTGATACTAAGGGCATATTTTGTTGAGGCCAATGAGCTAAGGAGTCTGGGTTCCGTCGATGAAGAAGATGGTGACCGCATCAGACTCGACTTCAACTATAAATTCTAATCCCGATTTACTGATTGTTTAGCTGATTCCTGAATTTACAGGAATCAGCTTCTGAATCTCGGTAGTTCTGAAGAAATATGAAGGAAGGTGTTGGTCTGAGGTGGGCTGGTTGTTGGTAGCGACAGATGGCCCTTAGAACTTGTAGCTTGATGAATGGAAATTGCTTGAACAGATCGAATCATCATTTTGAACAATGCGTTCAAGCATAAGCCTGTCAGATCAGTGATCGAGGCTTAAGTGGCTGATTTTAAAGAGATGGAAAACTGGTGTGAATCCTGCAAAAAGCAGTACTTAAGAAAGCAGTACTTAAAAAGGCAGTACTTAAAAAAGCAGTACTTAAAAAAGCGGTACTCAAAAATAGCAGGAAGAAGATGACAAAAGAAAGAACAGTAATAAAACAGAGATCGAGAGGTTTAGTTATGAAATTTGCCAAATTACTGGCTTCGTTAATCAATTGCTCACTGGTTGTCTTTGCCGCCAGTTCAGCAGGAGCATATACGGAAGGGAGCGTATCTGATGGCGGCTCTGTCAGCGGTAAGTTGACCTTCTCAGGCGATTTACCGGAATCGGCCATTGAGAGTATTGCTATCACAAAAAATCCCGAAGTATGTGGTGAAGGTTACCGCGAAATTGTCTGGGTGGATGTTGAAAATGGCGCCTTAAGAGGTGTGTTTGTATTTATCGACAAGATCGATAGCGGAAAAGGATGGCAGGATCCTGAAGGCGGAAATTATATGGTTCTGCAGGAAGGTTGCCGATTTAGGCCCTGGGCACAGGTTATCAAACCGGGCCCGATTGTCATTCGAAATAGTGACGAGGGAGTACTGCACAATATCAATACCAGGGAGATGATTGGTGTTGAAAGAGGCCGGGTTGTTAAACGTACGATGTTCAATTTTGGTCAACCGGACCCTGGTGACATAGAGAAAGCCATCAAACCTCGTCGGTCTCCCTATATCTCAATGAATTGTGAAGCGCACAATTTTATGTTCGGTTTTATGTTAGCCCCCAAACATCCCTACGCTGTCGTTGTGGATGAATCGGGTGGATTCAAAATCGATGGTATCCCTGCGGGTACTTACAAATTAAAAGCCTGGCATCCAAGTCTCGGCGTGCAGGAATCGGATCTGACGATTACTGCAAACGGGAGTGCCGAGGTGAACTTTAACTTTCAAAGTAACTAGATCGGGAGCGGAGAATGACAACCAAACCCAAAACCAACTATGTTTTTTTAGCTTGTTTTTTAGGTCTGTGTCTATTTAATTCGGCGGTGGTTGCGGAGGAATATCCCGCATTGGGACCACTACCGGCAAAGAAAACGCCCAGTGCATCGGCTGTAGAAATGGGCAAGCGACTATTCTTCGATGCGAGGATAAGTGGTGACGGCGCAATCTCATGTGCAACGTGCCACGACCCGGAGAAAGGATTCGCGGATGGTCGAGTATTATCGGAAGCTTATCCAGGCACCGATTATTTCAGAAATTCACCGAGTCTTATCAACGTCAGGTACAAGGAAGACTACGCCGACACCGGTTGGGGCTGGGAAGGCAGGATGGGTTCCAATCTGAACGATGTCACCCGCGATCAGATTACTGAAACCACGATCATGAACATGGACATGCGCATCATGCATGAGCGGATGAAGCAGGATCCTGTCTATGTGGAAATGTGTGAGCAGAATTATGGCGGTGAATGCAGTTCCGGCAAGGCACGTAAAGCGATTGTCTCCTTTATGGAAACGTTGGTTTCAAATGATGCA
This sequence comes from uncultured Pseudomonadales bacterium, assembly GCA_964548025.1. Classification (GTDB taxonomy): domain Bacteria; phylum Pseudomonadota; class Gammaproteobacteria; order Pseudomonadales; family Azotimanducaceae; genus JAHRVQ01. Next base: position 13,888 of record CAZJRI010000114.1, on the reverse strand, counting down.
CCTTTCGATACGGGAGATATGTCCCGAAGTGCAAAGAAAGGTCAGAAAATTTTCGAAGGAAAAGGCGGGTGCATTAAATGCCACAACGGACCCTATCTGTCTGATGGTAAGCCCCACAATACAGGCATACCGGAGGATCTTGAGATATTCAGAGACCCCGTAAAGCATCTGACCTACAGATCTATTCTGCACACCTATGGGGTACCGAACATGAGTGTCTGGCGTCGTGATGTTGGCTACTTCATTGTCAGCAAAGACTATGAAGATGTCGGCAAGTTCGTAACCCCTACCCTCAGGGAGCTGAAGTACACCGCACCCTATATGCACAATGGTTCTCTCGGCACTCTGGAAGACGTAGTTGAATACTACGATCAGGGAGGTGGCAAAGACGATGTGATGCCGGTTGAGCTTGAGCCCCTTGGGCTCTCGAGATCGGAGAAGAGCAGTCTGGTTGCTTTCTTGGAAGCACTCAGCAGCGAGACACCGGTCAAGGTAGACAAGATCCAAATCCCACAGGACTACGAGCCAACTCCAAACTGGCTTGAGACCAAGAATTAGTAATGGAGATGGCAGAAATGATGAAGAAGACCTTAGTATTTTGTCAGTTCATGATATTAGTAAGTCAGTGTCTGGTGATTGCTCCGGCTGTTGCGGAGGGTGATCCAGATTTTGATCCACCGCTTGCGGCACTGGGACCTGTCCCGGTACCACCGGACAATCCGATAACCACCGAAAAAGCCGAACTCGGCAAATTGCTTTATTTTGACCCGAAGTTGTCTGGCGATGCCAGCCTTGGTTGTGGCGACTGTCACGATCCGAAACAGGGCTGGGGGTTTAACGACCCGATATGCCGGGGATATCCCGGGGTCGTTCACTGGCGGAATTGTCATACAGTGGTAAACACCGGCTATCTGAACAAGCTGTTCTGGACAGGTAGTTCAAAGAGTCTTGAGAAACAGGCTAAAGGTGCTGCGACAGGTGGTGTCTCAGGCAATGGTGAAAGGGACGTTATGGAGCAGCGCCTCAGGCAAACCCCCTACTACGTCAAGAAGTTCAAGCAGGTTTTCGGGACGGAAAGACCCATCGTCAACGATGCCTGGTATGCCATTGCTACTTTCGAGAGAGCGCAGTTAAGTCAGCGGGATACCCCTCTCGACAGATACCTGAATGGTGATGAAAACGCGCTGACTGCGAAGGCAAAAACCGGATTGGATTTATTCCAGGGTAAGGCCAATTGCATCGAATGTCATAACGGCCCGATGTTGACGGATGAAAAATTCTACAACCTCGGCGTACCAAGACCCTTCGAGTGGGAAGAGACAGGAATGAATACGATTACGTTCCGGTTCGAACTCTATGCCAAGGGTGTTCATGAAAAGTACTACCGTGACTTTAAAGACGATCTCGGTCTCTATTTCGATACGAAACGACCCAAGGATATGGGCAAATTCAGGACTCAGCCACTGCGATATCTGAAATATACAGCACCCTATATGCATGCCGGACAGTTCTACACCCTGGAAGGGGTCATTGACTTCTACAACGAAGGTGGTGGTGAAAACGAGATGACTGAGAGGAAGGGCAATAAGACCAAGATTCTCAAACCTCTCGGGCTGACGGACGACGAGAAGGAAGCGCTGGTTGTCTTCCTTGAAGAAATATCCGGTGAAGAAATAACAATGGCTATACCGAAAGTTCCGCAGTATGAACCGGTAGAAGATGCGGCAACGCTGACCCAGAGCGCGGCAAAACGTGCGGGTCTGGAAATGTACCTATCCTCAAAAGGAGGGAAGCTTTATGGGTCACGATAGTAAAGAAATACCTGTAAAACAGATTGATGATGCTGCTGAGACGGGAGAAGTAAACGAGCATACCAACTGTGTAACCCGCAGAAGTTTTCTGATGGGCAGCGGGGCGGTTGTCGCCAGCACAGTAATGTTACCTGCGCTGCCTGGTATGGGCGGTAAAGCGATGGCGGCAGAACTGGTCAACTATCCGCGCCAGTTGATCGGTAAGATTTCTCAGCTTCGAATCAATCAACCCAAGCCATTCAAATATCCCGATGAGGGACGTAATTCACAAAGTCTTCTCGTTAGGCTGGGTACGCTGGCAGGAGGTGGGATTGGTCCGAATATGGATATTGTTGCGTTCAACGTCCTCTGTACTCATATGGGGGGCGATATGAGCGGAACCTATGTTGCTGAAGAGCAGGTGCTTGGGCCTTGTCCTTTTCACCAGTCAACATTTGACATGACACGACACGGCATCATCATCTCGGGTCATGCGACAGAAAGTCTGCCTCAGGTAATGCTGGAGGTCGATGGTGATGATATATACGCCACCGGGCTTATTGGCCTGATTTATGGCCGTTACGATAATCTGAAGTCCTAGGGGAGATAAGCATATGAGACAGAAATCAACGCCGTTTTTCCAACCTGAGGACAAGATTCCGTTACCTCCGAAGAACGCAGAGGTTATAACGACCTGTTGTGATTATTGTGTAATGGCCTGTGGTTACAAGGTATACCGCTGGCCTGCCAGTGGTCCCCATGGTGGGCCATCAAGAAATGAAAATGCACTTAACAGGAACTATCCATTACTGCCTTTGCAGGGTGGCTGGGTAGGACCTAACCAATTCACGCAGGCGACCTATGACGGCAAGCTATACAATCTTGCCATTGTCGCTGATCCCGACTCGAAAGCTGTAAACCCCGGCGGGGCTCATAGTATTCGAGGCGGCTGTATCGCTCAAAAGGTCTATAACCCGCGCAAACCAACTCAGGATCGACTTAAGTACCCCATGATCAGAATTAACGACATTCTGATGCCGGTCACCTGGGATTTTGCCCTTGATGTAATGGCAGAGGTTTCCAAGCACGTGATTAAAAAGCACGGCGAATCTGCCTGGGCAATGAAGTACTTCTCATACCAGTTTTTTGAGAATACCTATGCACTGACGAAGCTCGCGTTCAAGAGCATTAATACCCCGGCGGTTGCACACCACGATCACCCGGCCATCGTCAACTCTGTACCCGGATGGGTGGATATGGGATATGACATCTTCGGAGCGTCCCATGAGGACTTTTCGACTGCAGATTGCCTGATTGTATCTGGTACTGATCCTTATGAAACCAAGACTGTACTGTGGAATCACTGGATTCTAAAAGGTATCAACGGGAATAAGACCAAGGTCATCATGATCAACCCGCGAAGGACAACGGGCGTTGCGTACGCCGAGAAACATGGTGGTTTACATATTGATGTAGACCCTGGTTCAGACACAGTTGTCCATATGGCGATTCAGCGGGTGATTCTCGAGAATGGTTGGGAAGATGAGGACTTTATCAAGAAATGGACAGCCAACTTCTGGGAAACTGATTCCGGGTTCGGTCAGGGAACCAGAAATACACCCTGGCAGTGGCGAACTACCTGGGGCAAATTTCAGGTTAAAGGATTCGAAGACTGGAAAAAGTGGCTGCTCTCCCAGGAAGAGTCCATTCCCGAGGTCGCTGCAAGGATAGCGAATATCGATCCGAAGAAGATTTACCAGGCAGCAGAGATGATGGCCAAGCCAAAACCAAATGGTGATCGGGTCAAGACCAGCATCTGCATTGAGAAAGGCAATTACTGGTCCAATAACTACCTGAACACGGTATCCATCGGGACTCTTGGAGCAATCCTCGGTTGTGGTGGCAGACCCGGGCAGGTCATTACCAGACTGGGTGGTCACCAGAGAGGTGGTGTTAATGGCGGGCCTTATCCAACCATGAAATCACCCTATAAAGTACCGGGTCGAAGACGTCATAGAATCGATCTCGACAGGTGGCTTGAGGCTGGTCATATACGATTTGCCTATGTTGTGGGTACAACCTGGATTCAGGCGATGGCTGGTTCAGCCGCACTCGAAGACGCTGTTAAGCGTTATACGAAACTTAATCCGCACCAGGTTAGAAGTGCTGATAAAGATACGATCATCGAGACACTCAAGAAACGAGTTGACTCCGGTGGCATGGTCATAGCCAATCAGGAAATCTACCTCCGAGACCCTATCGGCCAGCAGTATGCCGATATCGTTTTGCCTGCGGCTACGTGGGGAGAGGAGGATTTTGCAAGGGCCAACTCCGAAAGGAGAATCAGGCTCTATTCCAAATTCTATGACGCACCAGGTGATGCTAAACCGGACTGGAAGATCGTTGCCATGTTTGCGAAGAAAATGGGCTTCGAAGGCTACGATTGGAAGGACTCCAATGATGTATTTGAAGAGAGTGCGAGATTTTCGAGGGGATCGAGAAAGGATTACCAGGTCATCAGAACGATGGCCCAGCGAAAAGGTATGAAAGCTCATGAATTCCTCCGTTCATTTGGCACTAAAGGACTTCAGGCGCCGCTCCTTCTTGATGGCAACAAGATAATCGAGACCAAGCGCTTGCACGACTACAACCGAACGGATATTCCGGATACGGGTCCGGAGGGAGTCACGGTTGTTAATAAACAGCTTACGGCGTTCAAGTCCCACAGTGCGAAACTGAATTTTCTTAAATCACCGTGGAATGCGTGGAGCGACTTCTACGAATTCATGCAACCGAAAGACGGGGAACTCTGGGTCTCCAGCGGCAGGATAAACGAGATCTGGGAGTCTGGTTTTGACGACTACGAGCGACGACCCTATACGCAGCAACGTTGGCCGATGAATTTCCTTGAAATCCATCCTGATGATGCGAAACCGCGCGGTATCGAGTCCGGGGATCTCGTAGCGATCGAATCCAAGCGAGTTCCCGTGCAGGACGACTTCAATCTGGGGGTTAAACCAGATGATATGTGGTTCTCTGGATTAATGAAAAGGGGCCATATCAAGTTGGTCAGTGGTCAGTTCACTGCGATGGCACTCGTTACACCCGCAACCAAGAAAGGTGTTGTCTATACCGATTTCCTCAAGTTGGAATCTCCGGCTAATAGCATCACACCAAGAGTGCCAGACCCATTTACGTTGAATTATCGTTATAAAATCGCAAATGGTAAGGTCAAGAGGATTGGAGAATCACCGTTTAAGAGGGACTTCTCGCAAGTAACCTTCAAGAGAAGAGACATTGTCTAGATTCTCTGATTTGGAGTCGGTCGTGCTTGAACGCCTGCCGGATTGGTGCAGGCGCGAGGACTCGCTGATTCGAAGTATTGCTGTTAATGGCGTTCGCAGACTTAACCTCACGGATGCCACAGCAGAAGTAACGCTTCGAGACTTGCTGAATGATCCTGATCCTGATGTGAGGGTTGATACCGCCTATGCCCTTGGTGAACTCAAGGTTGCATCTTCTGCGGAGGATCTGGTCGAGATCATCACTCACGATCCTGTAGGTGAGGCGCGAATACAGGCGACAAAAGCATTGGGGAAGATTGGCGTAAGCCGTGTCATCGACCCCCTTGTCGACTGTGTTCACAATGATGGCTATCCCGAGCTGGAGGTTTATGCGGATGAAGCTGAGTCTAACCCCTGTTGGGAAGTTCAAAGTGAAGCTATTGTTGCACTCGGAGAAATAGCGTCTCAGTCTGTGGTAGAACCGTTGATAAACTTTATCAATGAATCTGACTATGATGATCTGCAAGATCTGGGTTTCAGGACGCTTGTTAAAGTTGATAGTGTGCAGGCACATAGCTACATTCACCAACAACTTCAAAATGGTGAAGAAAAGTCAAAACGCAGGGTTATAAGAGCACTGGCAGACGCCAACAAAAATGGTGTTGGTGTCGGCCGTCTCTCGAAAGAACTTATTGTAGATCTTAATCGATCTCTGGATGATACCGATCCTGAAATCAGGTTGAATTCTGCACGCGCCCTCGCTCAGTTTGCTGACCCTCCGGCGTCTCTTGCACTGTGTCGGTTGCTACTGGATTCAGATAAGGCTGTTCGCAGGGCTGCCAGTGAGATTCTTGGTCAGTCTGAAGGCACAGAGACCGTTGAACTGCTTCACGATATGCTGAAGATTACCGATCCGGAACTGCAACAGCTTGTAGCAGGGATTCTCGGTCAGATAGGCAGTGTTGAATCAAGCCACAAAATGGCTGAGATGCTGGAGATAGCAGAGGGAGATCTAAGAGCTGAACTCGTCAAAAATATTGGCCTCACAGGTACTGCAGACTGTGCGGGTGTGCTGATGCTGGTTCTGCAAAAAGAAATCAGTGAAGAAACAAAACTGCTGGTTCTGGTTGCCATGGGTCAGGTGTTATCCCGCACCGCAGAAACGCAAGATGACCAGGTGATCGAAAGTGTCCGGGATGCGCTTTATCCGTTTATTTTCTCACTGGATCGGACACTCAGTACGCTGGCGCTCGAGGCCTATGTCAAATCACTGGATGATCCTGTTGAATTTCTGCTGCGTTTCGTACAGATTGATGAATTTGCTGAAGAGCAGCCGAATATAGAGGCTGAGAATCTTATTCCGGTCACAGACGTCTCTGAACAGGTTGATGCATCGAAAGATCAGGTCATAGAAGAAGATGAATGCCTGGCTGTGGAAGAAGAACATATTCCCATCGATGAATTTCTCACCGAATTGCCGAATGCAGGCAATCCTGCTGATTCAACGCTGGCATCAATACTCAGTGGTAGCGGATCCGTAGAAAGCGATTCCGTGGATGAGACAGACGCAGAGTCGATTGACAATCAGATCGTAGATTGGTTGCCTGTTCAGGCGGCCAGGTTGCTGGTTGAGCATGCGAACGTTGATGATCAGATCATCGATTCTCTACTCGATATAACTAATACCGCGAATGATGACGTCGTATGTGAAATTGTTGAAATCATTGGTCGTGTTAAAACACCAAAAACAGGGGCTTTTCTTGAAAGATGCCTCAGGGAAAGAGAAGGTGCGACTCTTCTGGCCGCACTTCATGCGCTCAAAGAACTGGCTTTGCCTATTGATGATAAAGAAATTGTCTCCGAGTTGTTGAAGGATGATAACCCGTTGATTCGACAACGATGCGTAGCGCTACTGGCGTTAACTGATACTCAATTGTTAACCGAATATCTTACCAGCGCATTTGCTGATGATGACCGGGAGGTATGCATTGCTGCGCTCGAGCTGATCACCAAAGAGAATCTCAATGAAGAAATGAGGACATCGTTGTTTGATCTGTTGATGAAAAGTGGTGGATCACTCACTGCGCCGATTGGGGAAGTATTGAGAAGAGTGGAAGACAGCGAAGCAGTGAGCTGGCTGTTGGAGAAATTACTTGATGAAGGTCTGAAGGAGTTCCACTGGATATTCATTAATGCCCTGACTGAAGTTTACGATCCTGAAATGGCAGCTACAGCAGATTAGTCAGGTGGTAACAAGTCGAATGAAAGTACTGATTCTAATAGTGAGTCTGTTTCAGATATCTCTGTCTCTGGCAGCAGATGACGGGATATCTGAATCTGAAATAGAGGCATTCAATGAAACCAAAGAAGCCTTCTATCAGAACTGCGCCATGTGCCATGGATTTGACGGTGTACCCATGTTGCCGGACGTGCCGAATTTTGCCAAAGGTGAGCGGCTTGACAAAAGTGATGATGAACTGTTGAGTGTCATGGAGAACGGTCAAGGGTTAATGCCTTCCTGGAAAGAAATTTTCAAGCGTGACAAGCAGCTTGAGCTGCTGAATTTCGCCCGGGGTATGACTGGCGAAAAGGTTTTTGAAGAACGTTGTCTTGAATGTCATGAATCTGGGGTGCGGATGATAAACGATAGCCTGCCGGGGACCCGCAGTGAACTAATAAGTGCTACGGGAGAAATTGAGATTTGTAGTGGCGGTGACGTTGAGCAGAACACACCCCGTGAGGAACTGGCAGATGTAGTGACCTACCTTCGAGTATTGAAGAAGTTTAAGAGATGAAAAAGTTAGCTTATCTAATACCGATCTCCATTCTGCTGGCAGCGATGCCAGCTTATGGTTTTGAGTCGGAGTACAGACAGATAATAGGTCTTGATTCGAGGAAAGTTGTCTGGTTTCTGGCACAGATGCACTTGTTTTTCGGTGCTTTTGTACTTGGCGTTCCTCTCTTTGCGGTGATCATCGAAATTGTCGGATGGCGAAATAAGGACGTAAAGTTTGACAGGCTGGCCTATGAGTTTACCAGCCTGCTCTCCGTTGCCTATGCGACAACAGCGGCTTTCGGGGGGTTGCTAGCGTTCGCGTTGTTCACCCTTTATCCGACTTTCATGGGTTATATGGCGGGTACATTCAAAGACGTCATGTTCATATACGCGCTATTGTTCTTCGCGGAAACCTTTGCACTTTATCTCTATTACTACGGCTGGAACTGGCTAAACAATACTCGCATTCTGGACAATAAAATTATTCTTTGTTGCCGAATCCTGGGCGTTGCAGTTCTGCTTGCTGGCGTTTATTTGTTTTTTGGCGGTTTTGGTCCCCATATGCGTGGTGACACAAGAGCTTTTATGGTCTTTCTCTATTTTCTCCCGGTTGGTGCAGGTCTTCTGGTGATCAAAGATGTTAAAAGCACGCATATATTCATCGGTATTATGCTCAATGTAGTTGGCACCGGTATCATGATGATGGCAAACAGCATGGCTGGCTTCATGATGAGCCCCGCGGGCGTAGATGAAAAAGGCGTTATGGATGGCACAGTCTGGGAAGCCTTTGAAAATGTGTTGGCGACACCTATAGCCATACACCGAATGTTGGGGAATCTGGCATTTGGTGGGCTGGTAGCCGGTTCCTACGCGGCTGTTAAGTTCATTGGCGCTAAAACACAGGTTGATAAGGCACATTATGACTGGATGGGATATATATCCAATTTTGTTGCTATTGGGGCTTTAATACCGTTGCCGTTTGCCGGATATTATCTGGGTCGTGAGGTCTATTCACATAGCGCGGTGATGGGCAATAACATGATGGGAGGCGACTTCTCCTGGACCTTTATCATCCAGGCGATGCTGGTTGGTTCTCTATTTCTGATCTCCAATTATTACCTTTGGAGCGGGATGACGAGGATACCGGGAGCTGAACGATACTATAAGTATATCAAATATATTCTTGGCGCCATCGTTCTATCGTTGGCTGTGTGGCTGACACCTCATAATCTACCGTTATCAGGCACCGAGGTTGGGGAGATGGGTGGCAGTCAATACCATCCCACGCTCAAATTCATGGGGCTGATGCCTGCGAAAAATGCAGTTATCAACCTCATCATAATATCCACATTCTTTAGTTTTCTTTTATATCGCCGGGGAAACAAGAAAGGAACCGTCTCGATTTCAGCCCAGGGAACGCTGCCAAAGATTATCATCCCTCTGGCGGGCCTTGTCTGTATTTTGATGGTGGGCCAGTACGCTATTAATCTTTTTAATATGGATCCTTCAGAATTGGATCTGCCTGCAGACAGAGAACAGTATTTCAAGGCACTTGCCTACCTGCTATTTTTCGAATGTGCAGCCGCTGTTGTCTGCGTTGGTCTGGCGCTAAGAGACAGGGGATTGCTGGCTGAAAACCTTTACCTTGGCATTACAGCCTTTAACGTTACCATTTTCCTCGGTGTCTACGGGTTCGTCATCATGGAACAGGCATCGCCGTTTCTGCGTAATGTGGCCGTTGCGCAGTTCCTGCAGTTGATCAGTGCACTGATTCTTGTCACTGCTATTGATATGTTTCTGTACCGCGATGCGGAATCTGTTGGCGAGCTTAACTGGGGAAAAATGACAGTTCGCAGTCAATACGCGCTGCTTCTGCTTACCTTTGTCATCACCATGAACATGGGTCTGATGGGTTTCATCAGATCAGGCCTGAGAGGAGACTGGCACATATTCGGTGTCATGCGAGACACCTCTGCATGGAGCTATACACCGAGTAATTTCACGATGACTCAGATGGTCAGTCTCTCTGTATTTGTCTTTATGGTAGGGGTGGCATTCATGTTCTGGCTGGGTTCTCTCGCTTCCAGTAAACATGATTTGCCTGATGCCGAAGGTGAGGAACAACCGGCAGGGGGTGGCTAAGCGATGACCTCGGCCATTTCAAGAGTTTTTGTTTTTCTGGTTGTCTGTCTGGGTTTTTATCTGTGGATCGGATACACGGTTACGGAGCTGACCGGTGGTGAAAAAATACCGTCGGGGAAAGTAGAGATCACGCCGGAAGGCGGCGAGACGATCTTCTGGGGCAAGGGGCGCTGCTATACCTGCCACAGCCTTGGTGGGCAGGGCAGTGCGGTACGCTGTCCGAATCTGGGCCAGTTCGGTGAACGGTTTGAATTACCCATCGGTTCGAGATCGGAAGAAAGAGCACGGGAGAGAACTGAAGAAACCGGCCGAACCTATACTGCAGTTGACTATCTGGTGGAAAGCCTGGCTAAACCCGATGCTTATCTTGTTGAGGGATATAAGGATGAGATGGCAATTGTTTATGCACCGCCGATATCGCTAAATCTTGAAGAAATTCAGGCTGTATTGCTGTATTTGCTTTCTCAGGGTGGGGATCTTGACCCAACATTTTTGGAGCAACCCTCTGAGATTACACAAGAGTATTTTGATCGAATTCTTGCTGCGACCGCGGCCGGAGGCGGCGACCCGGGGAATGGCGAGATCGTTTACGAAGACTACTGTCAGGAATGTCATGTAATTGCGGGTAATGGAGGAGAGGTTGGCCCGGATCTCTCTTCAATAGGTCTGAGGGGCAAACAGTTCATCTCCGACTCGATCACCGCACCAACCGGAGATATTACCGAGGGTTACGAAACCTGGGAAGTGATTCAACATGACGGTCGACGTATTGCTGGTGTTAAGAAGAAAGACGATTCAGGTGGTGTTGACATCATGAGGGATACAGGTGAACTGATCTCAATTGCAAGGAGTGACATAGCTGAGGTTGTAAAGGACGAATCCAAGAGCCTGATGCCAGACGATCTGACAGAAGCACTTACGGTCAAGGATTTTCAGGATGTCCAGGCCTATCTGATGATGCAGAAAGAAGAGGAACCTGGCGAATGATATTTAATTGGTATCGAAATGTCTGAGAAACAGAATACCGAGGCAGCAGGTCTTAACCGATTTTGGGCGGTGGTGATTACCATCGCCGCTGTTCTTGTCTTTGTTGAACTGATTATACCTGCTGTATCACGTCAGATAACCGGGCTTCCGTTTCCTCTGACGGTACCCAGGGCACTGGTTTTTATCTATCTTGTGCTTACGCTGATTGCGCTTTTCCTTTTCGTGACATTTTCCGATGAGAATCTCAATGAATTCTGGGATCCGATCCGACGTTATCTCAGAGGCGAGTTTGGTACCGCACCCAGAACTGCCGGACTCGTTCTGATCCCCATATTGGTGAGTTGGTGGGTATTTGACCTGAACATGCCAAAGCTTGAGCCACCCCTGGCACTCCGAATCCAACACCCTTCCTCGAATTTTCCCAAGAGTTCTGAGGAGTTAAAAAACCCCTATGCGGACCCTTCTGAAAATGCTGTTACGGCATTCATTGAAGAAGCAAGATCCGGCAACGTGACTTTTATTCCGCAACTCGCTGCTGATTTTGAATTCTGGAGTGACGAAAATTCCGACAGTCATATTCTCGAAGCCATTAACACCGGCCCGATAAGAGAATTTCTTGCAGAGATCAAGAGTGGAGAGGTGACTCATGAGACCGCTCGCGCTGCATTGGTTGAAAAAAACCTGTTCGAAGGAAGAGCACTCTATGCGATCAATTGCCGTGCCTGCCATGGCGATAGTGTTGCAGGCGATGGGCCGATGGCTGATGGTTTCAAGCTTCGGCCAATAAATTTTACTGATAACGGCACATTGGAGACGATAGTTGAAGGTTATACGTTCTGGCGTGTTGCTAATGGCGGGCCCGGTTTGCCTACTGAAGCAACACCCTGGGATTCGGCCATGCCGGAATGGAAGCTCAGCCTAACCGAGGAACAGAGGTGGAAGATTATCCTTGCAGAATACGATCTGGCCGAAAAAACACCGCGCATCCCGGAGTCTGAAGAATGATGAAGTCCGCAAGAAGCTTCTTTTTTCTTCTGATTACGCTGTTTGCAGGTACAGCTAACGGATCCAATACGCCTGCAGGTCCGATGCCCGAGGTAAATGATGAGTTCATGGCAGAAGGCCACGAGATCTATATTAAAAGATGCAGCTTCTGTCATGGATTAATGGGTGACGGGAATGGACCTGCGGCTGACTATCTTGATCCCAGACCTCGGGATTTTACTTTGGGAACCTTCAAATTCAGAACCACCCAGAGTGGTGAATTACCAACAGATGATGATCTCTTCAGAACGGTGAGCAGAGGTTTGAAGGGTACTGCGATGCAGGCCTTTGACAACGATCAGATCAAGAACGGACTAACGGAACACGAGAGGTGGGCGGTCATCGCATACATAAAGACCTTCGCTTTCGAATTTGACGATCCTGAACTGGACCCGGTTAAAAATGGGATGGTTATTCCACTGCCAGCGAATCCGGCACCATATAATGAGGAAAGTATCGGTAAAGGCAAAGAGGTTTTCGATCGAGCCAAATGCTGGGAATGCCATGGAAAGTCAGGCCGTGGAGACGGTCAAAAATCATTCGATCGAACCGATGACTGGGGATTTCCCATCAGAATCAGAAATGTCACCCACCCGTGGAAAATCAAGGCTGGCAGTGAGGTTGAAGATATTTACATGCGGTTCTCATCGGGGATTCTTGGCACACCCATGCCTTCATTCGTCGATGCTTTGAATGAGGAAGACCGCTGGTATCTGGCCAACTTTATCAAATCCCTGCAGCACGAGCAGACTGAGCACCAGGTGCTGCTGGCATTAAAGACTGAAAACAGCTTGCCTGATGATCCCATGGACCCCCGTTGGGATGAAGCCGAGCCGATGGATATTCGACTGGCAGGTCAGGTAATCGGGGCACCCAGGTGGCAGAATAACAGCATTGATCTCGTCACCATTAAAGCCATCTTTAATGAAAGTGAAATTGAATTCCTGATTGTCTGGGACGACCCATTCAAGGATCTTATACATGATGATTCACAGGAACTGGATACCGCAAAGCTTGAGGAGGTAGGTGGGCAGTCATCTTATGTGCTTGCGAATGATGAGGTGCCAAGGCAGCTTGAGACTTTCAGGGATTCAGTTGCGCTTCAGTTCCCGTCCAAGCCAACCGAGGGGACCAAAAAACCTCATTTTTTCCGTGGATCAGCGGGTGATCCCGTGCATCTATGGATCTGGCAGGCAGACAGACAGGAAGCTGGTTCCAATAGTGTCGTTGAAGCTATTGCCAGGGGATGGAAGCAGGATTACAAGATTCAGAGCGAAGAAAGTCAACAGGTGCTTGGAGATGCTGTTTGGGATCAGGGCAGGTGGTATGTTTTAATGAAAAGGCCATTGACAACTGATGACCGAAGTGACGTACAATTCACAACCGGCCAGTTCATCCCGATGTCCGTTAATATATGGGATGGCTCCAATGGAGAACATGGCCTGTTGATGAGTCTCTCCAGTTGGTATTTCGTCGTACTGGAAGGATCAATACCCGTCAGCGTTTATATCTATGCGCTAATCGCGGGTCTAGTAACATTATCCCTGACTATTTACTTGCTGAAGTTCGCAAATCGAGCTTGAGCATCTAACGTTTGAAATAAGGTGAGTGAAATGAAAATTAGGACATTAATGCTTGCTCCTTTTTTGGTGACCCTGGTGTCTCAGTTCGTTTTGGCAGATGCAGCAGGAGGAAAATCTGCTTTTGACGGACAGGGATGTGGCAATTGCCACTACACGGAAGGTCCCGCGAGGGAAAAGACCATCGAAGACCAACTCGCAAAAAAAGGGCCGGAACTCTGGTACGCGGGCAGCAAGTTTCAGAGGCCATGGCTTGAAGCCTGGCTCGTCGACCCAAAACCCATT
>CAZJRI010000113.1:13335-16975 GCA_964548025.1 uncultured Pseudomonadales bacterium | reverse complement strand
CAAGAAGAATGGTGCCGGTATCCGGTGAGTAAAATCTTGGGATCAAACTCGCCAGTGTACTTTTGCCACTACCGGATTTACCCACGAGCGCGATGGTCTCCCCGGGGGCGGCAATAAAACTTAGATTCTTAAGAACAGGCGACTCTGTTCCTTCATAGGTAAAACTTACATCTCGGAATTCAAGCTTCCCGGAAACCCGCTCAAGTTCCATCAACCCTTCGTCAGTTTCAGTTTCTTCATCGAATATATCAAATATATCTTCTGCCGCAGCCAGACCTTTCTGGACAGTCGCATTTACTTCAGAGAGTTGCCGAATTGGTTTTGCCAGCAAACCACCCGTGACAATAAAGGCGACAACATCACCGGGGCTCATACTCGACAATAAGACGGGGTCAAGCGCCAACCAGACGAGTGCAGCCAGTGCCAATGAGACGACAACTTGAATCACTGGCGTTGCAATCGAGGCAGTTATGACCATTTTCATCGACTGCCTTCTATTATCATTACTTACACCATTAAACCGTTGGCGTTCGTATTCAGCACCGCCAAAAGTACGCACTTCTCGATAACCCTGTATAGTTTCAGACGCTACATGTGTCACATCACTCATTGAATCCTGAATATGCTCACTGATTTTCCTGAACCGTCTGCCTGCGAAACCCACCAGAATTGCGATAAAGGGAGCAACAGCAATGAATATGAATGTCAATTTCCAGTTGAGATAAAACAAGTACCCCAGATATCCAAGAACTGTAAATCCCTCTCTAATTATTACTTTAACGGCGTCTGTAGCAGCTCCGGTAACCTGTGTAACGTGAAATGTTACCTTGGCAACCAGATGCCCCATGGCATTTTTGTCGTAAAACCGGCTCGGTAACAAGAGCATACGGTCGAATAGTTCTCTCCTGAGATTGTGAACCAGATTGGTACCCACAAACGCTATGAAGTAATTACCAATAAATGTTCCCATACCCCGGAATATTACAATTGCGATAATCGCGACGGGAATGACCGCTCGATTGAGTTGCCCGGCTTCACCAATAAAGTCCCTGATATAAGGTGCGACCTGGGTGTTCGCCAGCGGGTCCTCCCCACCCAGCGAATCGACGATATATCCAACCAGTTGCAGAAAACTGACATTGGAAACGGAGTAGATAGCGAAACCCAAAATACTGAGAAGAAACGCAGCCCAGTAAGGTGCTACATAGGAAAGCAAACGACCATAGATCTGGACGTCAGATGATTTATTCTCAGGAGTCCTGCTCACTTAAGTTCCTGGTAGTGATACTCAGATGAATGAATCCCAGTTGACCAGCAGCATCCATTGCCGTTACCACTGATTGATGCGGCGTTGCAGAATCGGCAGTAATAATCAGCGGAACCGAAGTGTCTCCATCACTAACTTTCTGTATGGCTCTTTTCAATGTATCGAGTTTATTGTTGACCAGGGCGACATCATTTACGGCGTATTCACCGGAACGATTAATGGTTACTTCAATCTGTTTTTCGACAATTTGAGCCGCTTCACCATCTGCCTCGGGTAAGTCGATTGAGATTCTCGTGTCTTTGGTAAACGTGGTGGATACCATGAAAAAGATCAATAGCAGAAATACAACATCAATCAGGGGTGTCAGATTGACTTCGGCATCAGCCATTTGTCTTCGTGCAAACTTCATGGAGGACTAGTTGCTCACAACCTGAGCGATTTCGGGTTTCGATGATTTTGCATCAGTCCGGTCAAGTTTATCGCTGTTCAATACCTCAACCAGTTTTAGCGCTTCCTGTTCCATGCTGATGACTAATTCATCCACCCGCCGCTGGAAGTACCGATAGAAAAAAAGGCTGGGTATGGCAACTGTCAATCCGGCAGCAGTCGTTATCAATGCTTCAGAGATTCCACCGGCAAGAACAGCAGCGTTCCCGGTTCCTTCCAATCTGATCGCAGTAAACACCTTGATCATGCCGATAACAGTTCCAAGCAACCCGAGCAAAGGCGTAATTGCGGCGACAGTACCCAGGGTATTCAGGTAGCGTTCCATTTCATGAACGACCTGATTTGCCACCTCCTCTATTGCTTCTTTCATCTGGTCACGACCACGGCGATGGTTGGTGATACCAGCGGCTAGAATCTGCCCAAGAGGAGATCCAGCTCGAAGATCTCTCAATCTCCTATTATCCATCTCGTTATTCTTGATCCAGGTCCAGACCTGCGCCAGCAGGTTTCTTGGAAGGATCTGATCCTTTCGAAGTGTCCAGAATCTCTCAACACAAATTGCTGCAGCTATGACCGAACTCAACAAGATCGGAACCATCAGCCAACCACCTGCCTGTACCAACTCAAACACTGGCCCTGCACTCCAAAAACGATTTTTGGTACTCTACCACAAACTTTTGTAATTTCAGATGGTTGAGGAGCTATAAAACAGGTATTTCTTCAATAAAATCAATCGATTCCGAAAATGATACCTGGAAGAGAATTCAAGAACCGACCCTGGCAATCGGCCGAATCCCGCAATCCTGCATTGCTTGTGTCTGCTCTCAAGATTAGGCAACGACTTTGTCATCATGCAGTCTGGCTACCTCGCCTGATGATAATCCAAGATCTTCAGATAGAATCTGATCGGTATGTTCACCAAGTAACGGTGCTTTCATGGGAGGGAGATTCTGAGTCCCGTCAAAGATTATCGGTGAACCCGGCACCAGATACTCACCGATCCCCGGCTGGTCAACCATGGCAAAAAGGGGGTTTTCGATTGAACAATCTTCATCTTCTTCAATCATCTCACGAAAACTCTGGTAAGGACCGAAGCATGCTCCCAGATCTTCCAACTCTTTTCGCACAGTCACAGAATCATTCGAAGCAAACCAGGGTTCTATCAACGCAGCGAGTCGATCACGAACCTTAAACCGCTCTCCTTCCAGAGAAAGATCAACATTCAGTTCAGTACCCAGTCTTTCAACCTTATCGGCAATTCCTGTGGCTTTCACAATTAGCTGCCACTGTCGAAACGTCAACCCTACGATCATGAATCTCTTTCCATCTTTGGAAGTAAAGTCCTTGCCAAATCCCCCATAGAGGTAATTTCCGGACTTCTGTCGATCATCACCATTGATCATTACCTCGGAAATATTGCCAAGATGACCCGCAGTCGCTAATGCAACATCTTTCAGGGCCAATTTTACCAGTTGACCTTCTCCCGTTTCTCTACGATGACGTTCTGCGGCCAACATTGCGACGGCGGCCATCTGCCCGGTAATATTGTCCCAGGCTGGTAGCAGATAATTTGTTGGGTTTTGGTTATCTGGCTCACCAGTTGCATTGGCAAATCCCACGGCACAATTCACCGTATAGTCAACCGCTGTACCACCCTTCCTGTCACCCAGAATGTTGATATAAATCAGATCCTGTCTCAGCTTTCTGAGATTTTCATATGCCAGCCAACCGCGAGCGGGGAAATTCGTCAGGAATAGTCCTTCATTATCACCCTGACGAGATATCAGCGCGGAAATAATCTCCTGACCTTCCGGCTTTCTGATATCAACCTGAATCGAACGCTTTCCTTTATTCATGCCGTGCCAGAATAGACTGGTACCATCTTTGGTAACCGGCCAGCGTCGATAATCCAGCCCCCCGCCTATT
>CAZJRI010000113.1:12022-13273 GCA_964548025.1 uncultured Pseudomonadales bacterium | reverse complement strand
GGTGCGGCAATGAACGCAGAGCCTTCGACAACTCGCATCCCGGCTAGTATTCCCTTCAATCCAGATCCTCTCTTGTTAAATCAGCTATCCCTGAGTCAAATATCATTGGCAACTTGAATCGCGGCTACCCTATAAGCGACTACTTTCTAAGCGACCATTTTCTAAGTGCCCAGGTTCTAAGCGACCAGATTCTAAGCAAATAGTGCGGCAAGGTGCCAATCAAGTACTTTGATGTTTTCACCGGTCTCTGGTGATTCACTACCCCTGGTAGCAAAAGTTTCAACATGCAATCTGGCAATCCCACCTTCGATGAGTTTGTGGGTGTCCACCACCGATACTTCAGATCGCAGAATGTCCTGTTCAAAAACCGGGCCGACATGATCGCATTTATACCATCCCAGAGTGGTTAACATATTCGGGAAGACACGGCTCATCTGGGCTGTAGCTACAGATATGGTATGCCCGCCATAAACCAGTCGCTTACCATAGACGCTTCTCGTGGCATCCGTATGAGTCATAGCCAGGTTTAGCGTTAATCTAACCAACTCCGGCGCAAGCGAAACAGTCTCCTGAGCTTCGAGTACATACTTCTGATCCGCCTTGATTTCATCGAAATGATCTCCCGGTACTTGCTCCCTGTAGGCTTTTAAATTCCAGTCCGGCACTGCACTCTCAATATCGGCAATATCGATATCTTCCGGCATTATTGAGAAATCGTCAGCGTGACCAGTATCCGCATTCGCATCCTTGCACGGAATCATCGGACAACGCCAGAACAGCAGAATGGTTTCGTCATTCTGATTTTTAACATGTATTTCAAGCGCGACCATGCCGGAGGATGCCCGACCCTCCCTGATCTTGTTCTGTCTTAATGCAACAACGCGGGTTGAAGTTCGGAGCGTGTCTCCGATGAATACCGGCTGTCGCAGGACCAGTCCCCGATAGAACAGATTCCCCATAACTCTCTGAGACGGCACAGTCGTCTGTCCGATTGCAAGATTACATACAAGGGAAGGATTCACCAGGGCACGATCATTGCCCGTAACGACCTCACTCAGACTGGAATCGAGCGGCAAACGTAACCTGTCACCAAAGATAGCCTGATGGATAGCGGCATAGCCGTCAGTTATGGTCATTGACGGCACCTGATTAAATTCATCACCCACTTTGAAATCTTCGAACCAGGGAGCGGGTATCATTGGGATCTCCCCCGCGCACTGATTGGCCAGATCTCTTTAACCAGACCATCTC
>CAZJRI010000113.1:5032-12012 GCA_964548025.1 uncultured Pseudomonadales bacterium | reverse complement strand
AATGGGTAGTAGTAATCGTAAAGGTTTACCGTTGGATCACAGTGGGGCGTAATGACGCTGAGTTTGTCACCCAGATTTATCTCCCGTGATGGATTGTTTAGCTGGATAATACCGTGCTCATCTCCGCCAAAATGGTAAATAACCCCTTCGACATCACGAAATTCAGGATAGGCAGTATCGGTTGCAAGACTCTTGATACCTGCATCCACTGTAATCAGACGCTCCTGCGGTTTACTAATGGCCGTAACCAGTACGAATAGTGAAGGTTCAAAATCGGTGAACCGCTCACTATTGATGCCCCCGATATCCCGATACTCAACATCCATGAAGACATAAGAACCCGCCTGGAGTTCGTTCAGTTCGCCTATCTCACTGTCTATATTAAAGGTGCCTGTACCTCCTCCTGTAAAATACGGTACCTCTATGCCAGCCGTCTCAAACAGTCTTTTTGTTTCAATACCTTTCTGAAGAAGATGGGAGTACTTGTCTCGCCTTTCCTCAAATCCACTGGTATGCATGCAGTTACCAATGTACATCTGCAAACCACTAAACTGAAGATTCGGACAGTTCGCTATCACATGCTGCCCCAACTCGAGTGCACTTTGACCGGGTGTGATACCTGTTCTCCCCATACCCGGGTCCAGATCGATCGTCACCTTAAGTCCAACATCTTCACCTGCGGCTGTTCGGTTAAGTAGATCAGCACCTTGAGCATGGTCTACGACGATATTTATTTCTGAACCATCTCTGGCCAGGGCAACCACCCTATCCAGTTTTTCCCGGGTCACAACCGGTGAGGTAATGAGAATATTATTGATTCCTGCGGCATTCATGACCTCAGCCTCACTAACCGTTGCACAACAAACACCAGTTGCGCCTTCCTTGATCTGGTGACGTGCAATGATCGGGCACTTGTGCATTTTCGTATGGCATCTGAGACCAATACTGTGATCATTGAGATGGCTCTGCATCTTCCGTAAATTTGTCTCAAATCTTTCCAGATCGATTACCAGCGCCGGTGTAGGTAATTCTTCAAGGGGTATGGGCTCATCCAATTCTATTGGATCAAAATTAAGACTGGATATTGAGTCATCAATAAACTGCTGTAGCGTGGGCATAGATTTCCATGGATAGGTATCAATCAGGCTGAGAGTGTACCTTAATCACAGTCATTATTGGGGCAATCAGGATCCTTCTCTACCTGCAAAGTCACATGATGGATGTTGTATTTATCTCTCAAAGCAGCAGAGATTGTTGAATAGCTATCTTCGGAATCCCACAGAGTATTTTCCGGCATCACAAGATGAGCTGTCAGACAATTTTCATGTGTACTCATACCCCAGATGTGCAGATCATGGACGTCGGTTACACCCGATATGCCTGCAAGGTATTCTTTTACCGAAGCCCTCTCAACCCCCTGGGGAACGGCATCAAGAATCAGGTTCACTGAATCTCTTAACAATCCCCAGGTACCTTTCAGTATTATTGCAACAATGAACAACCCCGCAAGCGGGTCTATCCACAAGTAATCGGTAAAGTAGATAATCACTGCTGCCACGACCACACCAGCCGATATAACGGCATCATAGGCAAGATGAAGAAATGCACCCTTGAGATTGAGATCTTTTTTACTGCCTTTGACAAACAGCATTGCTGTACCAGCATTGATCAAAATCCCGATTGTCGCCACAACCATGACGGGGCCGGTTTCAATAGCTGAAGGATTGAAAAATTTTTCGATTGATTCATAGGCGATAAAACCTGCCGCAAATACCAGAACAACGGCATTGGTCATAGCCGCCAGGATTGTCGTACGACGAAACCCGAAGCTGTAGGTATCACTGCTCTTCCTGGTGACGAGGTACGCCGCACCCCAGGCAAGTGTCAAACCCAGAACATCAGATAAATTGTGTCCTGCATCACCCAACAGACTCACTGAGTTAGCAATAAATCCGTAGACAGCTTCAAGCACTGTAAATGCAAGATTGGCTACAACCGCAATCATAAAGCTAAGGTTTATGTTGTCGAAATCAAATTCGCCGTGATTGCTGTGGGCATGATCGTGGGCGTGATCGTCGTGCGCATGAGTTTGCATAATAGGTATATAGTCCTTAAACCAACTTAAGGGTCAACCTTAAACACTCAATTTGTGCTTTTTTTATTGCTTATGAATTGAATTCACGGAGCAATTCAGCCACGTACTCCGCGATTGCCATACTCGATGTAAGCCCAGGAGACTCAATGCCGAATAATTGTATATATCCCGGTACACCATGATTCTCCGCCGATTCAATCAGGAAATCCCTGGCAGCGTCATCAGGCCCCTGTAATTTAGGCCTGATGCCTGCATAGCCTGGCACTAACTGATTCTGCTGTATAACAGGAAAATACCGCCTGATCGCCCGGAGGTATTCGCCGATACGAGAAGGGGAAATCGTATAATCCTCTTCGCTCACATATTCGACATCTGGACCGAATTTAAGCTGCCCACCCATATCGATCGTCGCATGAACACCCAGACCCGCGCCTGATTTTTCCGGAACCGGATAAATCAGGTGGCGAAATGGATTCCTTCCCGAGAATACGAAATAGCTGCCCTTGCAGAAATACAATGACGGGACATCCAACGCATTCAGGAAATCACAGTTCATTGCCAGTGTCTGTGCACCCAGCGCTGCCGCATTAATCAGCACCCTGGTAGATATCTCATAAGGTTCATCATCAATCAGACAGGAGAGCAGAAAACCGTCCGATGTTCGAGAGGCTGCCATGACTCGAGTGCGAGTTACGACCTGCCCGTTGTTGAGACTGAGGTCTGCTTCAAAGGCAGCCATCAACTGGTGGCTGCTGATGATCCCGGTAGAGGGAGAATAAAGCGCCTTCGTTGCACTCACTTCGGGTTCCTCCCTTCGCATTTTTGACTGTGACCAGTACACCAGATCATCAACGCCATTTCCCTCTGCAGTAATTCTGATCCCCTCCAGTATTTCTTCTTCTTCAGAAGCCGTAGCGACAATCAGCTTTCCACAGTTTCTGAAGTCAACTTTCCTCTGTTCACAGTATTCATAAAGAAGATTCTTCCCCCGCAAACAGAACCGGGATTTCAGTGAATTTTTTGGATAGTAGATCCCTGCGTGAATTACCTCGCTGTTCCGACTGCTTACTCCCTGACCGAATTCTGGTGCCTGCTCAAGTACCAATGTCTCAGGCGCCTGTCTGGACAATTCTCTCGCGATTGCCAGTCCAATAACGCCGCCGCCGACAACACATGTATCAACATAATCACTCATTAACTACTGCATCTCTCGATAGGTATAACCCTGTAAGGTACTCCGGATTGATCGCATACTTCGGTTGAGAAGAAAAGTCGCCCTATCATGAGCTTCTGAGAAGAAGCGAAAAAAATAATCCGGGGTTAGTCATCAGGATTATGTCACGGGCAGCCAAGATCCCCAAAAGCACCAGAACAGTCACCTTGAGACCACCTCATGTATAATGGAAACCGCTAACATCGGAGACAGCATAAGCAATTTATCCGGTAACCCATACGCCTTCTCATTAGAAACACTTGGATGAACGATAGTAGACAGGAAACCAAAAGCCTGCTTGTAAAAAGTGGAGTGATTGATCTCGCCCTTGGCATTATCAAAATTGTAATGGGCGTAGTGTCAAACTCCTATGCCCTGCTTGTCGATGGGATACACAGCCTTTCGGATCTCGCAACCGATGTCATGGTATGGTTTTTCAATGAAATGGGTACACAGCTTCCCGACAAGGATCATCCTTATGGTCATGCACGCTTCGAAACTTTCGGTACGCTGATTCTTGGTGGCCTGCTTATATGCCTGGCGGCGTTTCTGGTCTATGACTCAATCATTCGACTCCTTACAATTGAAAGTTACCAGACACCTACCTGGCCAGCCCTCGTTGCCGTATTCCTGTCGATTGCAACCAAGGAATGGCTCTATCGGGTGACGGTAAAACTTGGCAAGAAAACAAGATCCCAACTGCTTGAAGCCAACGCCTGGCACCACCGCACTGACGCACTCTCATCGATTATTGTCCTGATCGGAATAGGCGGTGCATTGATTGGTTTTGCGATGCTTGAATTATTTGCCGCAATCGGGGTCGCTGTCATGATCGCGATGATCGGCTGGTCTCTTGGTCGTCAAAGTGTTTCAGAATTGGTGGATACGGCGTTATCGGAATCCTATGTCAGCGATATTAAGAATCAGGTGCAGGACGTTGAGGGAGTCAATGGTGTACACAGCATTCGAACCAGGAGAATGGGTCCTTCCGCTCATGTGGATATTCACCTTCAGGTTGATCCTTCAATCAGCGTATCCGAAGGCCATCATATCGGGGAGTGGGTGACCAAGCGTCTTCTTAGTGAATTCGCTGAAGTAAACGATGTAATCGTGCACATTGATGCCGAAGACGATGAGTACATGGAGGAACAGAAGGTAGGAGATATTCCACCGCTCAGGCGAGAAATCAGGCAGATTCTAGCGGAGGCCTGGTCGGATATCCTGTCCGTCGAAAGAATCCACAAGATGAATCTGCATTATCTGAATGAATGCATAGAAGTGGAAATATTCCTGAAGAGAGGAACCGGTGAGGATAGAGTACTACTCGGCGATCAGTTGGAAGAAGATCTCAGGCATGCAAGCCGTCACCTGGCCTGGCTCAAGCGGATTTCAATCTGGTACGACTGAATTCGGTGCAGCCTAGAAGGATAATGAATACTGTTTTCCAGCTTGTTTCGCTGTCGGTTCAGTCAATGGTTCGATTGATACTTTTCGCGCAGCGTGTACAGATGCGGAATCAGCACTGTCTTCTGCCAGCATTCTGAGAAGGTGTTGACAGATGATTCTGCCGTTTTTCTCTTTGTGTCTGGCTCGGGACATTCGTTTGGCAGCCCGCATCGCCAGGTCGGAGTGCCTCGTGGTCGTTCTGGTATTACAGTTTACGATCAACTCCTTCATCGGGCCGATCTGATTGCTAAAGAAATCTCTTATCTCAGTTCCAATTGTGTTCATGTCATTCTCCTGGTAGCAATCTGCAATAAAACCTCTCTTTGACACCACAGTAGAATATTGGACCGCTACAAAAGATCTGGAAAATTCAGCCAGATACTGTATAAACGAACAGTATCAAACTACTGTTCGTTTGTACAGTCCTATCAACCCACAATTTGGAAATTCAGCGATTCACCTGCTTTTTGAACTTCAATCTCCTGCCCTGGACAGTATCTTCCTGACAATAGTTCCTGGGCGAGTGGATTCTCCAGGTACTTCTGGATAGCCCTGTTTAAGGGCCGTGCCCCATAGACCGGGTCATAGCCAACATCACTGAGAAACTCCATTGCTTCAGGGGTCAGACGCAGGCAAAGATTGTTCTCTTTTAGTCGATCCTGAAGGATTCTAATCTGAATTTTAGCGATACCCAGAATCTGCCCCTTCTCAAGTGGATGGAAGACAACCGAATCATCCACACGGTTTAGAAATTCAGGCCTGAAATGTTGAGACACGATTTCCATGACCGCATTTTTCATTTCCTGATAGTCCGCTTCTGTTGCAAGGCTCTGGATCACATCGGAACCAAGGTTGGACGTCATCACAAGTACAGTATTTTTGAAATCGACGGTTCTACCGTGGCCATCAGTCAATCTGCCATCGTCCAGCACCTGCAGCAGAATATTGAATACATCACTATGCGCCTTTTCAATTTCGTCGAGGAGAATGACGGAATAAGGTTTACGCCTGACCAGTTCAGTCAGATAACCACCTTCTTCATATCCGACATATCCAGGGGGTGCGCCAATCAATCTGGCGACTGAGTGTTTTTCCATGAATTCAGACATATCTATACGAACCATGGCGTCCTCTGTATCAAACAGGAACCTTGCCAGTGCTTTGCAGAGTTCTGTCTTACCTACGCCAGTCGGACCCAAAAAGAGGAAAGATCCATTCGGCCTGTCGGGATTTGAAATCCCCGCGCGTGAACGTCTGATTGCGTTCGAAACTACATTTACTGCCTCAAATTGGCCTACAACCTGCTTATGGAGTTCAGATTCCATGTTCAGCAGTTTCTCTTTTTCACTCTCTAACATCGTTGTGACGGGGATACCGGTCCACTTGGAAACCACTTCAGCTATCTCTTCATCTGTTTTATCATAATCTCTTCCTGCTGCAATCATTTCAGCCTGGGCAGCCATATCGAGTTGCTTCTCCAGTCGCGGGATATCACCGTACTGAAGTTCAGACATTCGGGTAAGATCACCTGCTCTCCTGGCTGTCTCAAGTGCGGTTCTGGTCTGCTCCAGGTCTTCTTTTATTTGCTGGGTTCCGTGTAACGCAGCCTTTTCCGAGTTCCAGATTTCTTCGAGATCAGCAAATTCTTTTTCCAACTCTCCAATAGTTTCATTCAGAAGATCGAGACGTTGAATCGAACCGTCATCGCTCTCATTCTTGAGTGCTTCGCGTTCAATCTTTAACTGAATCAGTCGCCGCTCAAGACGATCCATATCCTCGGGTTTGGAATCCATCTCCATCCGAATCAGACTGGCTGATTCATCAATTAAATCAATCGCCTTATCCGGTAGCTGGCGATCAGAAATATATCTATGCGATAACCTTGCGGCCGCAATAATCGCCGGATCAGTGATATCCACCCCGTGGTGCAGTTCATATCTTTCCTTTAAACCGCGCAGTATCGCGATGGTATCTTCAACATTTGGTTCATCAACCTGAACTTTCTGAAATCGCCGCTCAAGGGCAGCATCGGACTCCAGATATTGCCTGTATTCATCGAGTGTGGTCGCACCGACACAGTGTAATTCACCTCTTGCCAATGCCGGTTTGAGCATATTACCCGCATCCATTGAGCCTTCAGCTTTACCTGCACCGACCATCGTATGCAGTTCATCGATGAATAAAATGACGCTACCTTCCTCTTTCGCAAGTTCACTCAAGACTGCT
>CAZJRI010000113.1:0-5022 GCA_964548025.1 uncultured Pseudomonadales bacterium | reverse complement strand
CCCGCGTCGGTCGACCCTTCCGTGCGGCCGGCGCCGACGATGTTGTGCAACTCGTCGATGAACAGCAGCACCCGCCCGTCACTCTCCGCAATCTCGTTGAGCACTGCTTTGAGCCGCTCTTCGAATTCGCCGCGAAATTTAGCGCCTGCTATCAGGGCACCCATATCTAGTGACAGAATTTTTTTGTCACGCAACCCCTCCGGTACTTCACCATTTAATATTCGTTGGGCCAAACCCTCAACAATCGCTGTTTTACCAACACCGGGTTCGCCTATCAGCACGGGATTGTTTTTGGTTCGTCGCTGCAGGACCTGTATTGTTCTCCGAATTTCATCGTCGCGCCCAATTACGGGGTCGAGTTTCCCCTGCTCTGCCTGGTCGGTCAGATTGATCGTATATTTATCCAGGGCCTGTCTTGTATCTTCTGCATTGGGATCATCCACGGTATCTCCACCCCGAACCTGCTGGATGACTCGCTCAAGCGATTCCTTCTGGATATTATGAGATTGAAACAACTTGCCAAGATCTCCTCGATCCTCAAGCGCGGCAAGTATCACCAGTTCACTTGAAATAAACTGATCCGAACGCTG
Source organism: uncultured Pseudomonadales bacterium (assembly GCA_964548025.1). Classification (GTDB taxonomy): domain Bacteria; phylum Pseudomonadota; class Gammaproteobacteria; order Pseudomonadales; family Azotimanducaceae; genus JAHRVQ01. The sequence goes on along the minus strand of CAZJRI010000113.1, from coordinate 4,432 downwards.
CTGGGCGAACTTGTCTGCGACGTTTAACAGACGACCAAGTTCAGGAGACATCTGGATATCTCCATAGTTGTCCTTCACAACAGGCATGTCGTTCAGCAGAGATTCCAGCGCCTGTTCAAAAGTGGCCACATCGACACCCATTTGACTCAACAAGGGTCGCGTAGACCCACCTTGTTGACCAAGCAGTGCTGAAATGAGATGAACCGGTGTAATAAAATTGTGGTCCTTTCCTGCTGCTAGTGACTGGGCATCAGCCAGGGCGCTTTGAAGCTTGCCTGTAAAGCGGTCTATTCTCATATTGAACCCCTGTGGAATCCCTAATACATAATTCGTTGAAACTATTGTGGGGACGCTGGCTTTTTATTCAAGAGACGCAATCCCATTGCCGCCATCCGATAATTACATTGCTTTGCGATTGTTCATATGGCAGTTTTGGCTGTTTTTATGTCCACTATGATTATAGCTGACGAGATAATGTGATATCAGATTCACAGGATTTCACTTCCTGGTCAGCTCGATCAGTTAAGATATGGTCTCATTTTTTAATAGAATTAGACCCTTGCAGTACAACGAATGAATAAAGTTCTTTCGGGCGAAGAGATAATCAAGATTTCACATGAGTCATAAAGTATATATTACACCCGCCGGTGCTCGGAAACTCCGAGACGAACTCACACATATATGGAAAGTAAAGCGACCTGAGGTCACTAAAAAAGTTGCGGCTGCAGCGGCCCTGGGTGACCGCTCTGAAAATGCCGACTATATCTATGGAAAGAAGCACCTTCGAGAGATAGACAAGCGCATAAGATACCTTACAAAAAGGCTCGATAATCTTGAGATTGTCGACAGAAAACCAGATGACCAGGAAAAGGTGTATTTCGGTGCCTGGGTAAAACTTGAAGACGAATCCGGTGACACCAGGATAGTTCGAATTGTAGGGGCTGATGAATTTGACATAAAAAAGGGGTGGATAAGCCTGGAATCTCCTGTTGCGAAAGGACTGCTGGGAAAATCCAAGGGCGATGATACGATGATAATGAGCCCCGAAGGCAAACGAGAGATGTATATTCTTGATGTCAGCTACGAAGGCTGGAACTGAAATGACCTACGAACGCGAAAACATCAGATCGATGAGAGGTTATATATCTGGTGAACAGCCACTGGACGACCAGACAATCAAGCTGAATACCAACGAAAACCCTTATCTTTCGTCACCACTCGTTTCAGACGCTATTGAAGCCTTCTCGAGCGCAAACCTTAGGCGCTACCCGCCACCCATGGCAGATGAATTTCGGGGACTCGCCGCAACACTGCACGGTGTTGAGAGCGGCAATATCATCGCAACCCGCGGTGGCGATGAGTTGTTGCGCCTGGTAATTACGACCTTCGTCAATCCCGGTGAAACCATTGCGATGACAGAACCGACCTATTCTCTCTATGAAGTTTTGGCTCAGATCCAGAATTGCCCTGTCTTCAGTCAGCCCCTTCGTGAGGACTGGAGCTTGCCGGATGATTTTTCTGATGCTGTCAATGAATCGGGAGCGAAACTGACCTTCATCGTAAATCCACATGCACCCTCAGGCTACTTGATCGATCCTGAGATCATCAAAAAACTAATTCATGATCTGGATTCCATCGTCTTGATTGACGAGGCTTATGTGGATTTCATAGACCCTTCACGTGCCTACGATTGCCTTTCGCTCGTAAATGAATGCGAAAACCTGATATTCCTGCGAACCCTGAGCAAGGGCTATTCACTGGCGGGCCTGAGGTTTGGCTACGGCATTGGACACAAAGGCCTTATTCAGCCGATGCTTGAGAAAACCCGAGACAGCTATAACCTTGATACATTCAGCCAACAAATTGCTACTGCCGCTATTAAGGATCAGACTTATGCAACCCAGATCTGGCAGAAGATCCGCATGGATCGCAAACTGTTGGCATCACGGCTCCGGGAACTGGGATTCGAACCCTATCCAAGTGAATCGAATTTCCTTCTGGTGAAAGTTGGCGCAGACATGAACGTCACAGCCAGTGAAATTTACGAGACACTCAAGCAGAACCAGATACTGGTCCGTTATTTCAACACGGCTGGATTAGACGATAAATTGCGAATAACGGTGGGTGACCCGGAAGAAAACGACCAGTTAATTTTTGCTTTGCACGAGATATTTGATAGCTGAGCTGAATACAGAACCCGTTCACTGGATAAGATGCTGACTTTCGCCAGTTCAGTTATTGATTTCCCTCATCAGTGCCTCCTGTGCAACTGACCCGATGAGTACACCGTCGCGACTATACATACTGCCACGATTGAAACCGCGGGCACCGGCTGACGCAGGGCTCTCCTGGGCGAACAATATCCATTCATCCACTTTGAATGGCCGATGAAACCAGAGCGCATGATCCAGGCTTGCTGTGATGAGTCCATTCACAAATGATTTACCGTGAGGCAGTGTGCAGGTGCTGAAAAATCCCATATCGGATACGTAGGCAAGTATGCACTGATGCAGAGCCGGATCTTCGGGCAGTGAGTTGCGTGTGCGAAACCAGAGATGTTGATATGGCGGTCCAGCTTTTGGCGACAGCATACTGATTGGTTCAACTCTTCTTATCTCTATCGGCCTGTCCAGCATCATCGTATGCATTTCTTCCGGTATTTCATTTTCCAGTTGCTCGAAGATTTCCTCCTCTGTAAAACAATCCTCGGGTGCTGGAATTTCAGGCATTGCAATCTGATGACTCAACCCCTCCTCAGCAATATGAAATGAGGTAGCCATATTGAATATTGCTTCCCCTTTCTGAATCGCTACAACCCGACGAGTCGTAAAACTTCTGCCGTCCCTGATCCGATCTACCTCATAGACAATCGGGACCCCCGGATCTCCCGGTCTCAGAAAGTAACCGTGGAGGGAATGGCAGAGCCTGTCTTCAACTGTTCGAAGTGCTGCGATCAGGGCTTGTCCTATCACCTGGCCACCAAATACTCTTGGCGGACCCAGCGTGGTGCTCCTGCCCCGGAAGAGGTTCATTTCCAGTTGTTCCAGATCCAACTGATCTAACAGTGATTGCAGAATATGAGGCACTATCTACTTCCTGTTTCCATAGCCAACGGAGTTTCGAGCTTCATTCCCTGATCCTTTTCTTAAAGTAGATTCTGTGGTCATTCATATCTTCTACCTGCTCTACCTTGTAGATTGCATAATCGTGGTTTATCAACAGGTGCAGCATACTTCGGTGCCGGTTGCGCGTTTTAACCTGAATTTCTGAATAATGCTGTTGCCCAGCCCATTTCTCCTGGTGCAGTAATAATTGCCGGGCGATTCCCCTGCCGCGGTTTGCTTCAACTATCCCACCCAGCCAACTGTAGAAAACCGCTGAACTGATTTCGTACCCAATCTTAAAACCCACCAGATCATTACCTTCCTCGGCAACCAGAGCCAGATACTTTTTATTGGACAATCTCTTCTCGATATCAGTGAGCTGATAGGGATTTTTGAATTCGGCTATCTGCATGTTGACATCGGCTACCTCGGACAGGTTGCCGGTTCTGATTTGAATCATTGACTATTGCTGCGGGGGAACTAATCCTAATCATACCAGAATCGACGGTATTTGCTTCGCGCGGTCACAAGTTCCAGGTGATTATCAGTCACGTAAATAACGATTGAACCAACTTTGGCGGTATTCAATATACGAACCTGTCGGGCCTCGTAACGAGCCAGAACCCTTGGATGCGGATGATTGAAACGATTCATATAACCCGCGGAAACAATTATCGTATTTGGTGCAACATGATTCAGAAACGCCGGGCTGGATGACGACAGACTGCCATGATGCGGTGATATCATTACATCGATAAAAGGCAGCTCCTTATCCAGCAACATCTGCTCTGCCAGCAACTCGATGTCTCCGGGTACCAGCATCGCAAATTCGCCTGCCTGTACCAGTAAGACGCAGGACTGATTATTATCACTGGCATCTATACCTCCGAGCAGAATGGTAAATCTGATATCATCAATTTCCCAAACCTGGTTTGTTTCACATCGTGGCCCCAGAATCTGTGAACTTGAAAGTTTCCTGATAATTGGAATTCGACTCTGCAATCCGTTTACACCACCTGCATGATCGGAATCACTATGACTGATAACCAGCGTATGTACTTTGTTGTAGCCTGACATCTTAAGCGAGGGTGCAACAATCCGTTCACCGGCGTCAAAACGTCCACTGAAAGCCGGACCGGCATCGTAGACAACAACGTGATTCCTGGTGCCGAAGATGATGCTTAACCCCTGGCCAACGTCGAGCACCTGGATCGAAAGTTCGGGCACCTTCAATCGCATCTCATCTGGTGCAATTACAGGAAGCAGAAATAATATACCCGTCCACTTTGGTACAAATCCTCTGGGTGCGATCAAGAGCAGGCTGCCCA
>CAZJRI010000112.1:7324-18056 GCA_964548025.1 uncultured Pseudomonadales bacterium | reverse complement strand
GAAGGTAAGTGCGGTGAAGGCAAAGCCAAAGCTGAGGGCAAATGCGGCGAAGGCAAATGCGGTGAAGGCAAAGCCAAAGCTGAAGGTAAGTGCGGCGGCTAGTGCGGCGGCTAGTGCGGCGGCTAGTGCGGCGGCTAGTTTCCTTGCAACTGACGGATCATGCGTGATTCAAACATCCAGGGAGCTGGTCTCGACTTGATAGGACGCTAATCTCAAGCCTGAGATTGTTCTATTAATCGGGATCGTCTTCCTCGAAGTTTCTCTACAAGAAGTTGCTCTACAAGAAGTTGCTCCACAAACTGGATAGGTCCGGGTAAATGGCTAATCAGTCATCTGATAACCAATGCCGAAGGTGCTCCACAATTACGCATGATTCTCCACCCGATAATTAAACCGATATTCAAACAACGTCACTCCCCAAAATCTTAAGTCCTCTTCTTTGCTGTTCACCTTCTATTAAGTTTCACTTAGCTAAACTCACGACTAAATAATAAATCGAACCAGGGTCATCGAGTCATTGAATTCTATGTCTTTGATTTAGTTGACCAAATTATTCTGGCACAGCAGTTGCTCTAAGCAACAAAGCGATTTTCAATAAATAGATATAAACAACAATACGATAGGGGAGATTCAATGAAAGCTCTAATCCGACTGACAGGCATTCTGCTATTAGTACTAACATTGAGCGGTTGCATTATTACTATTGGCAATGATGCATTCGATGGCGATCAAGACTGGCACGACCGCCAGGAGAGAAACAACCGATACATCAGGCATCTCGACCTGGGTCAGAGGATGGGTTCCGTCGAATCGGAACTGGGCGATCCTGATTTCAATGAATCTTTTACAAGAGACGGGAACAACTTCCAGGTGCTCTACTACAGAACCCAGCGACTTCATAACGACGGACAGACCACCATTGATGAGACAACGCCACTGGTATTTATAGAGCGCGAACTTGTAGGCTGGGGACAAAACGCAATCGATAAGGCAACCAGATAGTACAGGTCCCTATTCTTTAAATGCTGCCAGTTTCTTTTTTACCAGTATTTTTTTAAGCCGGGCGTACTGAGGCAGCCCATTTTTATAGGGAGGTGGGTCCTCGCCCTGTATAAGAGGTGCAAGGTACTGCCTGGCCCTCGGCGTAATCCCGTACCCGTCGCGGCTGATATAGCCTCGTGGCAGCTTTTTCTCAATATTTGCTACATCGGCAAGGGGTACTTCACCGATCGACCAGCGATAGGTTTTGGTTTTCTTTCTGACTATCGTTGGCATCACGGCATTCTTGCCTGCTGCCGCAAATTCCACGGCTGCCTTCCCCATTGCATAGGCCTGTTCAACATCGGTTGCAGACGCAATATGTCTGGCAGCTCTCTGTAAATAGTCTGCGACCGACCAGTGGCATTTATATCCATGCGCAGATTTGATCATGTCGACCAGAGCAGGTGCGACACCACCGAGTTGCGTATGCCCAAAGGCATCTTTCTGCCCTGCATCAGCTAAAAATGTACCATCACCGTACTGGGTACCCTCAGAGGCGACAATCAGACAATATCCAACTTTTTTTACCCAGTTCTCTACTTTAGTTAAAAATTTTTCCTTATCGAATTCAATTTCCGGAAACAATATGATGTGAGGGGGATCGCCGACTTTCTCTTTGCTCAACCCGGCTGCTGCTGCAATCCAGCCGCTGTGACGACCCATCACTTCGAGTACAAAAATCTTGGTTGACGATTCCGCCATTGAAGCAACATCGAGACCTGCCTCCCGGGTGGATACGGCCACGTACTTGGCAACTGATCCGAATCCGGGACAACAGTCCGTTAAAGGTAAATCGTTGTCGACCGTCTTCGGGATACCAATACAGGTTATTGGATATCCCATGGAGTCACTGAGCTGAGAAACCTTGTGCGCTGTATCCTGCGAATCACCGCCACCGTTGTAGAAGAAGTAACCAATATCGTGAGCCTTTCGTACTCCTTCCGGTTTTCATCAATTGACTTAAGCTTGTAGCGGCAGGATCCAAATGCACCGGAGGGCGTATGTTTAAGAGCAGAAATTGTTGCCCTGGTTTCCTTTGAGGTGTCGATAAGTTCTTCCCTCAGGGCGCCAATAATCCCATTTCTGCCAGCAAATACCTTCCCAAATTGTTTATAGGAACCAGCAGTTTCAATAACACCACATGCACTGGCATTAATAACCGCAGTTACCCCGCCTGACTGTGCATAGAATATATTCTTCGTCACAACCTACCTCTTCATCTGGTCACCTACAGGTGATTAGTCGTTTCGTCAATCAGCCAGTCGACAACTTTTTTTAGTGCCTCGTCATGGCTTAATCCATTCGCAAGGTTCTCTTCAAAAATTGCAACCTGCCTGTGGGAACTGGTCCCCTGAGTGAGAATATCCTTTAGTCGGTAGATTTCATCTACACAATCCAATGCCTGCGCATCTTCTTCAATAAACGGAATGATTTCATCCAGCAATTCACTAAAAGGTACAACTTCTCCCTTGGCAAAATCTACCATGCCGTCATCAAAAGAGTAGCGCATGGCTCGCCAGCGATTCTCATTTATAAGCATCCCGGCATAGACTCTCCAACGCTGGTTATCCCTCCTCAGGCGGTACAGCATGCGCAACAGACATACTGTTAGTGCCACCATGGAAATCCCATGATCAACGTTGGTACATACATCCATAATCCTTGTTTCAAGGGTTGGGAATCTAGCACTCGGCCGTAAGTCCCACCAAATTCGACTGGCGTCCTCCAGTAACCCGGCATTCATCAATATGGCGACATGTCGTTCATACTCCGCAAAACTCGCAAATTGTTCGGGTAACCCGGTTCTCGGCAGGGCGTCAAATACAGTTAATCGATATGATTTCAAGCCCGTGTTTTCACCCTCCCAGAACGGCGAAGAACACGACAGGGCGAGTAAATGAGGTAAGAAATACGATAGTTGATTCATCAGATCGATTCGAAGTTCGGGATCTTCGATACCAACGTGCACGTGCATGCCACAGATAAGCAGTCGCCGCGCTGTCGCCTGCATCTCCTGTGTCAGATCCAGATAACGATCACGTTTAGTCTGTTTCTGCGCCAGCCATCTGGCAAACGGGTGACTCGATACCGCGATCGGTGCATATCCATATTCATTGGAGATTTCAGCAATGATTTTTCGGAGACTTCGAACCTCAGTACTCGCTTGTTTAACATTTTTACAGACCTTTGTGCCGATCTCGATCTGGGAGCGCATTAATTCAGGATGAACCTGATCTCCGCAACGTTCAACACATTGCTCCATCAGTTCCGGAGGAGGATCACTGACGAGATCCCGACTTTCCAGATCTACAAGTAAATACTCCTCTTCCACACCCAGAGTGAATGCCGGTTCCTCTATCTTCATCTTGTAATAGCACCGTTAAAGCAAGGAATTGTCTATAATACCGGCCTTTGATAAAAACACTAGCTTCTATGCAGTCCACACAAAGCACATTTAGAAGATGGCATGCACCTCAGCCATCGCAGATAGGCAATAACCATCTCGAATTCCTGCATATTCTCGGAAGCCCTACATGGATAACGGTTGACGGTATCGACCGGACAAGACAGCGCGCCATTGTCACTCTGTTGCACGGTAATGAACCCTCAGGATTGAAAGCGGTGCACAGGTTCCTGAAGAGCGGTGTCAAACCTGCCACCAATCTTGGCATCTTTATCGTTTCCGTTGATGCAGCGTTGCATCCGCCGATCATGTCACATCGATTTCTACCTGAAGAAGAGGACTTTAACCGTTGTTTTCAGAACGAAGTTTCTACTAACCAGGAGGTTCTTGCCGAGGCAATCATTAAAACCCTCAGAGATTACACCCCGGAAGCGATCATTGATGCACACAATACCTCAGCCCACAGTGAACCTTTCGCAGTAGCGGTTTCAGATCACCAATTCGTACAGCAGGTCAGCCAGATGTTTACCCGGCGCCTGGTTGTCATGGACATCTCTCTGGGCACTTTAATTGAGCAAAATCTTGACTGTCCGGCGGTCACAGTTGAATTCGGTGGTTTTCTGGATCCAAGAGCAGATCAGCTTGCCTGGGATACCATCGAGAATTTTATAAACCGCAGGCACCTGTTTGATAACGAAATATCGATGATGCAGATTCTGAAGCATCCCCTCAGGCTGGAGATAAAAGAAACATCCAGAATTCACTATTCGGCCTCTGTGCAGGATGAGGCAGATATCACCATCATCAATACGATCGATCAGATGAATTTTTTACATGTCGATCCGGGAACCGCGCTTGGTTGGCTGGGCGCAGAACATCTGAGTGCTCTTCGAGTAATGGATCAACAGGGTACGGACATCTGTTGCCACCTGTTTGCAGAAAATGAGGGATTTCTGATTAACCAGGTCCCCATGACATTGTTCATGGCGACGACGGACCCCTATATTGCAACACGAGATTGTCTCTTATACCTGTGCCCTGACAGACGATGATTACTTATCAACTCGCGCTTTATACGCATATAACCTGCGCCATACTTTCATTTATGTCATTCACCCTCAGGGGTTATTGGATGATCCTCGAGAGCGATCTGCTAAAGCACAGGATCGTGAAGGTTCTCCCCCATGTAATAGACTCACTGTTGCTGATTTCTGCTATCAGTCTGACTGTATTCCTTGGTCAGTATCCTTTTGTCAATGACTGGCTCACAGTAAAACTTCTCGCTTTGATCACTTATATCATCCTCGGCTCTATCGCATTGAAACGCGGTAAAACAAAGAAACTGCGAATTACCGCACTTGCTGCGTCGCTCATGACATTTGGTTATATCGTCTCCATTGCTTACTTCCACCATCCTCTGGGCCTGTTGAGTCGGCTCTGAAGGGAATGGCACTTATTTAAGATACCAGGCCAACGTGATCTCAATCCGCGTCAATCAGGACTGGCGCAAATTTAAGAAAAATTTCTGTCGAAACTCTTGAATAATCAGGAATCGAGCTTATTCAGGGGATACGGGCAATCTAATGACAGGAGACAAATCATGAATCAATTAAGATATTCCCCCTTCAGGACATTTAACGGTCTGCACAATTTCGGCAGGTTGTTTGACGAAGACTACGCCTTGGAACCAAGCACCGACACTGCCGGAAACTGGGTTCCTCAGGTTGACATCCGCGAACTCGATACCGGCTATAGCGTGCAGATCGACCTTCCGGGTGTCGAACCAAAGGACGTCGACGTTACTGTGAACAAAAATGTTCTGACGATCAAAGGGTCCAGACAAACGACCACAGAGACGGAAGAAAAAGGTTATAAGAGACTTGAGAGATTCAATGGCTCGTTTCTAAGGCAATTTACCCTTCCGGAAACTGCTGACGGTTCCAAGATTTCAGCAAAGGCAAATCATGGAGTACTTGAAATCAGTATTCCCAAAACCGAGAAGAACAAACCCCTGACCATCGAAGTTGACAGTTAAGCGTCAGACATCGGGTCAGACTTGCCTGATCAGACGGACTTTGCAATAGAAATGTTGTAAAGAAGAACCTCAGTGGAACAATCGGGCGATGCCCAGGGAGTTACATATGTCGTTATTTAATCAAATGTCTCACAATATCAGGGATACAGTTGATAATATTTCAGACGGTTGGCAACATCTGTGGAACAAGGCACGAAATGCGATCACTCATTTCACCCCCGTGGCTGACGAGCATGGCGGTGTCCCGGAGCATCATGGTACTTCGCAGTGGGGTGTACTCTCTGCGGATGTCCGTGAGACTTCAGATGCCATTGAAGTACTATTGGAAGCACCAGGGATGGAAGTTAGTGATTTTGACATCACAGTTCGGGATCAATCTCTGATCGTCAACGGGACGAAAAGATATTCGAACGAGCGAAAAGAAGGACACTATCATATCACCGAGAGAGCCTACGGTTCTTTCCAACGAGTACTGCCATTGCCCAAGGCTGTCGATGAGAGCAAGGCAAAAGCAAAATACACAAACGGTGTTCTGTCGATAAAATTGCCTACCACGGAGTCAACCAGTTTCAGGAGAATCGAGGTAGAGTGATAGACAATTTGCCTGGTGTGATCAGCTATCTTCTTCTCTGACCCGGATGGCAAGAACATCGCAGGTCGCACCATGCAAAACACTGTTGGCTGTTGACCCCAATAGCAGTTGTAATCCGTGTTGGCCGTGTGTTCCCAGCACACACAGGTCGATGTCGTTTTCCTTGATTACATCATGAATTTCATCTGCTGATCTGCCATCGCGGAGGAACCTGTTTTCCTTCGTTATACCTAGACGCTCAGCCAACTCATTCAACTTCTGGGTTGATTCTTTTCTGATGTCCTGCTCGAGGGTGACCAACTGTCCGCCCCATGCAGACATTCCATCTGCTGCGTAGGCCGCCACCAGTGGCTCATTGACGTGAACAACCAGTAACTCAGCATTGTTGTCCTGGGTAACTTGCTCGGCTTTCTCAATGATCTCTCGATTATCGCTACAAAAATCCACCGCAAGTAGAACCTTATTATATCTGCCCATCAGATTGCTCCTTCTAGCCTTCTTGGCTTATTGTTCCGCACCAGTTGCACATTTAATACACTTATCTGTGAAAGGAAGAGCTTCTAACCTTTCTGTTGCAATCTGCAATCCACAGACAGTACATAACTCGTATTCACCCTCATCCAGCCGTTGGAGAGCCTTTTCTATCAAACAAATTTCTTCTCGTCCCTCAGCATCAAGCGCAAGAATCAGACCATGGCTTTCCATCTCTACCGACTGTTCAGAAAATGACGGGCTTACCGGTTTATCTTTCTCATAAATATGTTTATGAGTCCGATCAACCCTCGCGAGTAGCTCTTTCTTGTGTTCAATTAATTTCTGTCTGACTTCTTCTGTTTTCATGCCTTAACTTCCCACATTCTTCCCTTCATTGCAGAATCATTCAACTTTCGTCATGAGCTTCAGCCCAGTAAATCCTTTTATACCGTTTTTCACACAATGTTCAAAACACATTCCGACATTGCAGTATGCCTGTCTCGGGCTGCTGCAGAGAAAGCGCTTAAATTGTCGGGGTTAACAAGATAATCAGTTAATCCTACAACGCTATTACTTGACCAGCAATACGGAGCAGTTGGCCAATATGCCTATCTGATAACTCAAGCTTGCAACCTGACTGGCCGGACCCCGCTGTTCAACCCGATGGGAGCTCAAAACAATCAGGTCTACATTATTTTCATCCGCAAATTTGACAATTTCTTCCGTTCGCTTGCCAATGCGATTCTCACAACTCACTTCGGCCGTTACATCAGCAAATCTGCTTTTCATTTCCTGAAGTGAAGCTGCAGCAGATTCACCGAGTTGATTCAGAAACTCTGTCACCTCAAGGTCATCGGACGAGTTAATGGGTTCAATTACATGCAACAGACTCAACGTTATATCCGTGATCTTTGCGAAGTCATGAACTACATCCAGCGCTAATTCATTCTGTTCAGAGAAGTTCAGAGGTACCAGAATGTGCTGAAATCGATCGAGCATGAATCATACCCTCTCTGTTAGATTATGTCGTAACCCATGTCTCAGGACATTCTATACTAGCTAAAATACACGCGATCTGCGTTGATCTTAATCAACCTGCGTAATAGTTAATATTGAACTCGATCAGGACCATTTTTCAACAATCGGAATTCTTCTACCAATACCGAATGCAACCTTGGAAACCTTTGGGCCAGGACAGGTTTGTCGACGCTTGAATTCCATCTTGCCGATTAAGCTGATGATGCGATAGAACTCATTTTTAGCTGCATCACTATCAAACCATTTTTCAAGTGTAGTTATGTCGCTTGAGATCTCATTTTGCACCTTGATATTATCACTGACCCAGTCGGCAAATTCTTCAAATTTACTCACGTAGTCTTCTATATATGCACGAACGATAGGATCCAATATCGCATAAGACAGAAGACTGTCTTCATCAATCTGACCTTCAGCCAGTTCAGCACTGGGCGGTTTCTTCCATATATTGGGCGGTATTTCCGGGCAACTTCGGGCAATATCGATGACCTGATACTTATACAGATCCTTGATCGGCGCAAAACTGAAATTCATATCAAAATGGGTATAGTAACCACAGGCTGATTCGGTTTTGTTTCCCGTTGATACCGGCATCGCACCGAATGCATTGCTGAAATGCATCACATACAAATCTCGCATTCTAGCCTGTATGTTCTCGTCGGCAACATCTGCATATCCACTCTGCATTTTTTTTGTAACAAGATTATTGCTGTTGTCCGGGTAGCTTAGAAAACTCTGGTTTAACATCTCGATCAAAGGTTCATGACCTATTTTTACTTCGTAGTCCCAACAACCAAGATTTTCATGAAGTTCAATGGCGTCTTCCCTTGAATGATCACTGCTATGAATTGATGGCATACGGATAGCATGAACATTTCGGGCGCCAATAGCTTCACAGGCTAATTCACAAACCACCGCGCTATCGACTCCACCGCTGGAAGCAAGGACAATTTCCTGGAAGCCTGATTTTTCAACGTAGTCCTTCAGGCAGAGGACAAGCAAATCAATTAACCGGGCAGATTTCTTCAACACTTCGCTTCGCCGGGTCGGCAGGTGCACACTTTTCAGCAGAGGTGTTGCTTCCTCAAGGTCAACAACCTCATATGAATTCTTATCTACTTTATTTGACAGATGGATCAGATCACCGTTGCTGACGACGAAACTCTGCCCGTCAAAAACCAGTTCGTCCTGTCCGCCAATTTGATTAACATATACAACTGTCAGATCCTGCTGCGTTCCTGGAGCAATCGCACTCAATCTTTGCCACGGTTTATCCTGGATATAAGGGGAACTATTCAGTGAAACAATGATATCCGCCCCAGCCTCGCGGTATTGCTGCATGGGATTGTCCGAATAGTTGTAATCATCAGAGCCTTTATCATTCCAGAGGTCTTCACATATCGTAATGCCTATGCGCTTGTCAGCGATATTAAAAAGCAGGAGTTCATTGCCGGGCTCAAAATATCTCAACTCATCAAATACGTCATAAAAGGGCAATAACTGTTTCTTGTATCGCCCTTCTATGCTGCCATTCTTCACTACAATGGCTGTATTAAAAAACGGTTTACCAATACCCGGATTACGTTCAATACAGCCAACCACGATATGAAGTTTCTGGCTGCAGCCACGCGAGTAATCAATCAGCTCGTCGACCGCACTCAGATTTCGATCTATAAATTCAGCATGATAAATCAGATCCTGACTGAGATAACCCGGGATCGATAGTTCCGGAAAAACGATAAGGTCACAATCAGCCCGATCAGCTCTGTCGATACCCTCTTTGATCGCCACCATATTGCCCGCAAAATCACCAGGGGTCGTATTGATCTGTCCGAGGCAGAGCTTCACAACGAAATGTCCTCAACCAGGCGCTGATTATCGATCTCGCATTTCAAACCGAATCCTCTAAGCCTTTTGTCTGACAGGTTGTACGATATAGGAAAGGCAAACCAATACCGATAGTACAATACAAGCACCAGCCTGGTGCATACTGGCAAGGCCAATAGGTACAATCTGAACCAGCGTAAACACACCAAGCAGAAATTGCAGAATCATCACCAGCAGCAATATGGCGGAAATTTTCACTAGCGTCCCGCTACGGCTTTTGCTTCCCACAAAGACCAGCACCCCTGACAGCATAAGCGCAAGCGCACCAACCCAACGGTGAACGAACTGGAGCATAGCATTGTTATCGAGGAAGTTTAGCCATAAGGGTGTCAGTTGAAACGCATTCGGCGATATCAGCTCACCGTTCATCAACGGGAAAGTGTTGTAGCCATATCCGGCCCTGCTACCCGCTACGAATGCGCCATAGAGTATTTGAACCAAAAGAACAAAGGCCAATAGATATACAAGTTGGCGAAACACCGGTTGAACCTCTATCCGCTTTACCTGCCACAGTTCGAGTACCAGCCATATCAGGTAAGCCAGGATTATCAGGGCGAGAATAAGATGGGCAGCCAGTCTGTAGTGACTCACTCTCGGCATATCGATGAGGCCGCTCTTAACCATGTACCAGCCCATTAGCCCCTGCATCCCACCCAGTACGAATCCAATCCATAGCTTTCTGACCATCGGTTTTTCGATCCTGCCTAACGCTAGCAGAACCATGAAAGGTACAAAGTAAATAATGCCAATAAGCCGCCCAAGAACCCTGTGGCCATACTCCCAGTAGAATATCGCCTTGAATGCCTCCAGATCCATATCGGTATTCACTTTCTGGTATTGAGGGAAATTCTTGTAGGCGTCAAAGGCTTCCTGCCACTCGACACTATTCATCGGCGGCATGATGCCAATCACAGGTCGCCAATCTACCATCGACAATCCACTTTCGGTCAATCGGGTAATCCCACCAACAACAACCATGCTGAATATGGTGAAGCAAACGGCAACTAGCCATATGATGACAACTCTGTTGGTTTTAGGCATTGGCCTTCCGGATGGACAGGATTTGATGCGGCGATTCTACATAGATACCTGCTTATGCACCACGTTGGGAAGTAATCCAGATCAATCATTCATCGGAAACATTGCTGGTGATTAGACCATCGTATGATTCCATGGTGATTAATCCGCTATACTCCCTGTCTAGAACAGGAAGTAATAATTGAATTCTCCGGCTGCCATCAACACAACCACCGCTCTTGCGCAT
>CAZJRI010000112.1:0-7314 GCA_964548025.1 uncultured Pseudomonadales bacterium | reverse complement strand
GCTCGCCTCCCTCAAGGTGAAGGACTATCTATATCTCTGGATCGGAATGCTGGGCTCTGCATTCGCAATGAACATGCAACTCGTTGCACAGGGCTGGCTGGTTTATGAGATGACTTCATCAGCCATGAATCTGACCTATGTAACCCTGGCATTCATGTTGCCACAGGTAATATTTTCACCGATTGGCGGCGTCCTGGCAGACAGGATCAACAAAAAACCGGTTATCGGATGGTCACCTTTTGCCAATGGGCTTGCGACACTCGCAATGGCCTATGTCGTAATGAGTGATCAGGTGGCTTTTGAACACTTTATCTTCGTTGGGCTATTCAACGGCACTGTAATGGCTCTATCAATTCCTGCCCGCACAGCACTCATACCTGAAATTGTCGGTGAAGGATTGATGTTCAATGCCATGGCATTCAATACTGCCGCATGGAACCTGTCTCGCATACTGGGTCCCGCGCTCGCAGGATTTATGATTGCAATATTCGCAGATGGTGATACCACATCAGTATTCGGTGTTGGTCTTGTCTATCTCGTTCTTTCCGTGCTTTATTTTATTTCCGCTGTCACCGTTTTATTTATAAAACATGATTGCGAACCGGCACATATGACCATAAAGACACCGCTGCATGATCTCATCGAAGGCGTTCAATACGTCGTAAATTCACCGGTTGTCGGGGGGTTGATCCTACTTTCCATTTACCCCTTCCTGTTTGGATTATCTATTAACACTTTTTTGCCAGCGTTCAGCAGGGATGTCCTGTTCGGAGGGCCCGATGATCTGGGCTTTCTCATGACAGCCATGGGCGTTGGGGCAATAGCAGGTTCGCTGGTACTGGCAAAACTCGGTGCAACTCGAAACAAGGGATACTGGGTGCTGGCTACAAACGCCCTGTGGGGTATTGGCGTCGCAGTATTCGCACTCACAGAGACATTCTCAATTTCGCTCTTGATTATCGGACTCATCGGCTTTCTCTCAGCAATCAATATGTCGATGAACAGAAGTCTGGTCCAACTACAGGTGGATCAGAAAATGCGGGGTCGAATAATGAGTATCGATATGATGTCACACGGACTCATGCCGTTGGGGGTATTACCGATCGGTTATATTGTCGACAATGTGAGTATTCAGGCTGGTTTGGTAACAAGTGGAATTCTGCTATTCGCCATAACCGTTCTCTCAGGCGCAATGATGCCGAAAATCAGGGCAATTGACGTCGGCTATCGTATATAAAACGCGGAGACCGAATTAGATAGTTCCGTTGCTGCTAACCGTTGTCTTCGTCGTCAAGCACAACCAACAACGCCCCGTTGTCTACCTGATCGCCTTCTTGAACGTGAACCTCTTTCACGATGCCATCCCGGGGCGCCGCTATCTGATGCTCCATCTTCATCGCTTCAAGGATTACAAGAACCTGCCCTTTAGTCACCTCGTTGCCAACCTTGACCCTGGACGATATGACGGTGCCGGGCATGGGTGCGGTTAACCCTCCCCGGGTATCAGCAGAACCGGGCAACTGGAATCGCGGCACAGCTTCTAACTCATAGTCACCCCTTGGGCCATGTACAAACCAGGAATTGTTTTCGTTATGTACCACCAGGCTGATTCTGCTTCCATCAATTTCCAGGTCCAGATCACCCTGCCCACTACCATAGTCCGTAATGATACTTTCAGTATCATCGACCACAAACCTGAGCCGATTATCTCGAAATATTTCGTAGGCAACCGAGATTTCTGAATCCCCTGCCCTGAAGCTGGCTATTTCGAGGGGCATCTTCGAATTCCGCCATCCCCCCTGTATTGACCCAAGCACTTTTGCAGCAGCTCGTCTGCGTGATCTTGATTCAACCACAACAGCGATGGCTGCTACGGCCAACTCCCGCTTGTCTACCTCCTTTCTCCTCGAAGGGTTTACCCTTTCTATAAAATCCGTCGTTGTATCACCAGCCAGAAACTCAGGGGTTCTCAGCGTTGCGACGAGAAAGTCCCGATTGGTTGTCAGTCCCTGAACGTTCGTGGTTTCAAGAACCCGTGCCAGGCGAGCTGCTGCCTCACGTCGGGTAGGCGCGTGAACGATAACCTTTGCGATCATCGGATCAAATTCAACGCTAACCTCTGACCCTGATTCAACACCTGAATCGAAACGACCACTCCCGGCTGTTGACGGTTCCCATACAACGACTCTGCCCGGTGACGGCAAGAAGTCATTCTCGGGATCTTCCGCATAGAGCCTGGCTTCAATGGCATGACCCCGAATGGACAAATCTTCCTGGGCAAAAGCCAGTTCTTCTCCTTCCGCTATACGAATCTGTTCCCGGACCAGATCAAGACCGGTAATTTCTTCAGTCACCGGATGCTCAACCTGCAATCGCGTATTAACTTCAAGGAACCAGAATTCATCCCCATCCAGCAAGAATTCGACTGTTCCTGCGGATGAATAGCCTATTTTCTTTGCTGCTGCCTTCGCCGCTTCACCCATCTTCGAGCGCAGTTCCTCATTCATCGCCGGTGATGGTGCTTCCTCGATTACTTTCTGGTGACGACGCTGAATTGAACACTCGCGCTCAAAACAATGTACAAGATTTCCGTACTGATCACCGAGAATCTGAATCTCAACGTGGCGGGAGGATGTCAGCCAGCGCTCAAGAAACAACGTATCATCTCCGAAGGAGGACGCGGCTTCCCTTTTTGCTCCGGCGATGGCGTCTTCCAATTCTGCCTCGTCCTGAACGACCCTCATGCCTTTTCCACCGCCACCGGCTGATGCTTTGACCAGTACGGGATAACCGATTTCTGCAGCGATCTTTTTGAAATCATCACCTGCCTTAAGTTCTGCGGCTGCTAATGTCGGTACACCCGCCGCCTGCATGGCACTTTTGGCGGATAGTTTGTCTCCCATCTGATCAATAGCCTCTGGTTTCGGTCCAACCCAGGCAATGCCCATATCACTGACTGAACGCGCGAACCCGGTATTTTCTGACAGGAATCCATAGCCTGGATGAACTGCATCTGCACCACTTCTTCGACATGCTTCGAGGACTTTATCGACATCGAGATATGTTTCACTCGAACTTCGGCCAGACAAAGCAATAGCAACATCTGCCTCTTTGACGAATGGCGCATCAGAATCGCTCTCAGAGTAGACTGCTACTGTACTGATTCCCATGTCATGGGCAGTACGCATAATCCTTCTCGCTATTTCTCCACGATTTGCAATCAACAATCGTGATATAGGTTTTATTCTTTTCGTATCCATATTTACTGCATCCATCAGGCCTCAAGAGCCACGGATTCACAATCCCACCGGTAATCATGACTTGAGGTCCTCTCACCTCTTCTGATCACCCCGACAAAGCAGTAAATCATGCTCGATATCCACCCGCAAGGCACCCGCTTGATAAAATTGATCCTGATCACGTTGCCAAGTTGTGAAAAAGGTGGTTTATTCGTTCTTTAAATCTATTTTCAAAAGACATAGGAGTATGACCAATGGACTTACTACCCAAATCAGTCGTGATCACGGACGATACGATGAGAGAAGGACTACAGATTGAGAGTGCGGACATCCCCGTATCGGAGAAACTGCGATTACTGGACGCACTGGGTGAAACTGGCGCCAAGGTTATCTCCATTGGTTCGTTTGCCCATCCCAAGTGGACCCCGCAGATGGCCTGCATAGATGAGATAGCGGAGAAATTCGTCCCCAAGGATGGTGTCGAGTACACAGCCGCTGTATTCAACGCAAAAGGCTACCAACGCGCCGACGCATACTATCCCAAGTTAAATATCAGAACTCGTAGATTTGGTACCCATGTCGAACTCTGCGATACATTCGCCCGCAGAAACTACAATCGATCACAGGCCCAACAGATTGCTGGTATGGATGCAACTATCGCCGCTGCAAAGGAGGCTGGTGTCGAATACGGCGCCGTGGCCATTGGAAATCCATTTGGCTCAAACTTCGAAGGCCCATTCTCGCTAAAACAACGCATGGATCTCTTGCAGCTTATGATTGACAAGTGGCACGACGCCGGTCTGAAAGTTAAACGCTGCTCGTTCCTCGAAGCCATGGGTTGGAACCTCCCCCACCAGGTGAGAGAGACACTGCTGGAAATCAAGGAACGCTGGCCTGAGATAACGGATTTTCACTGCCACCTCCACAATGTCAGGGGTGCAACTATCGCCAGTTACTATGAGGCGTTGCAACTTGGTGTGCGAGAATTTGATACCTGCCTTGGTGGCATGGGTGGATGCCCCTATTGCGGCAATGGCCGTGCAGCGGGTCACGTACCCACTGAGGATCTGGTTGATATGTGCCATGAAATGGGCATCGAGACAGGCTACGACCTGGACAAACTGATCGAAGCAGCAGCCATCGCGGAGGAAGTCGTTGGCCATTCTCTCTGGGGACATGTATCCAAAGGCGGACCACGTCCAAAGGGAGACAAAGTCTATCCTGCTCGTATGCCTTTCGTAGAGACGCTCGAACAGGCTTCGCATTTTAGAAACGGACCCGATGTTTATGAAGGACAGTTATCGCCCTGGCGTGACGGAGATGCGCTGAGTGAACTGGGTAGTTAACACTTAGTAATTAACACTTAGTAATTAACACTTAGTACTTAACATTCTCAAAGGGAGATATCTCGATGCTGAAGAATATTCTCATAGCTGTCTGCACCTTACTCGTCGTAACTGCCGCAGTTGGTTACTCCATGCGGGAGAGTATTGTATACGCACTGATAAGTTCTCAGCTAAGCCCTTCGCATGACTTTGATTCCTCACTGGCTCCGGCTCAGCCTGACTATAAACAAAAGGTCAGTTGGGCCGCGTTACCTGGTTCCGGGAGCCCCGCAGAAGATCGCCCGGATTCAATCACATCAAGAACCAATCCCGCGAATGTCGATGTGTTTTTTGTTCATCCGACCAGCTATCTGAGCTCAGAGAGCTGGAACCAGCCGCTCAATGATGAGACCGCGAACTGGATCGTTGATCAACGGATACTTCGTCATCAGGTTTCGGTATTTAATACCTGTTGCGAGATCTATGCACCCCGCTATCGCGAACAAGCACTTCAACTGGCCTATCAGGATGTCACCGACGCATTTGATGAATTCCTTGATAGGAGAGATCCTTCACGTCCCTTCATTCTTGCGGGTCACTCTCAGGGAACCAGGCACGCAGCGCGACTGTTGCGGGACAGAATTGCGAATTCTCCCCTTGTCGACAAAATGGTCGCAGCCTATCTGATCGGGTTTTCGATCGGCAGAGAACAGGTAGGTGGCATTGCCAGTTGTACAAAAGAATCGCAAACCGGATGCGTGGTAGCGTGGAATAGTGTCGAAGGAGATGGCCAGGGTATCTTTCCTGAAGCAACAGACCTGATTTGCGTCAATCCTCTAACCTGGTCAGAAGACAATATCTACGCAGCCCATGATCTCAACCAGGGCGGCATTGGATACGCCAGTTACAATCGAGCTGAAGAAGGTGAGAACTTCACCGACATGACGATTGAGCCAGGTGTTGCGGATGCACAGTGTATCAAGGGAGTGCTCTCGGTCAGAGAGCTCAGGACAGATACATTTCCATCAAGAATGCAGGGAGGGAGTATGCATATTTACGACTACAGCCTCTTCCATATGAATATTCGAGAGAACACCTCTGTACGCATTGATGCCTACCTGAATCCGACAAGTATATGATTCAAACCCCGTGGTTGGCCTGGTGATCATTTACCGGAAAGTGCCAGGCGCCTCGAACGGTTGCAATCTCACTGTATGACTGTTATTCGAGGCTGAGAACATTCAACTCAAGTCAGGTAAACTGCAATCTACTCTTCACTGCTTTGACTAAAGAGCTATGACTAAAGATTTATTGAATGCAGCAAATTCTTAGTTTTTTCTGGCGGATATGCCTGTTCCGGGCCGGACCCGAGACTATTCCAAAAAGTGTGCCTATTACAGTTGCTTTGCTCACTGTAAATCTTCTGCTTGCCTCAATATATGTTTTTGTCACAAGGGCTTATCTGGCAATTTACGAGATGTTCGCCGTGTTGATTATCGGGCTCTTTATAGAAACCGCCATTCTCTATGCAGTGCTTGCTTTTAAGGCCGTCACGGAGCGGTTTTTGAGTACGCTCTGCGCGCTGCTCGGAAGCAATTCCATCTTCCTTGCCTTGTTGCTCCCCATGCAGATTATGGTCGTCAAACTAGAAGACGGATTGTTCTCGGACTTTCTCGTTACACTTTCAATTTTCGCATCCATCTGGTGGTTGATAATTGTTGGTTTTATTCTCCACCGGGCAACATCAATCAGTATATTGCAGGGTACGGCGCTTGCTTTCATCATCGAGTTGCTGGTCGCCCTTACCACAACCTCAATCTTCCCCTACGCAAGCTGAGGCGTTCTTTGCACTTACATATACTGGGCATCTGTGGCACGTTAATGGGAAGTATTGCCTTGTTGGCGAGGCAGATGGGCCATACTGTCTCGGGCACCGACGAGAACATTTATCCTCCGATGAGTGAGCAGCTTGAAACTGCAGGTATCGCTGTAAGTTCTCCTTATAGCGCAGATAACATCCCTGCAGAAGCAGACCTCGTTATGATCGGGAACGCCAATCTTCCCCGGGGCAATCCGGCAGTCGAATTCGTACTTGAAAAAAATATACCTTATACATCCGGTGCGGAATGGCTTGGGCGATATCTACTCCACGACAAGTGGGTAATCGCGGTAGCCGGAACCCATGGCAAGACAACAACCACTGCGATGCTGGCCTTTATACTTGAACACGCGGGGCTGAGGCCTGGTTTCCTCGTTGGGGGTATACCAAAGAATTTCTCCGTGTCTGCACGGCTTGGCGAAACCCCCTTCTTTGTCATCGAAGCGGATGAATATGACACTTCCTATTTCGACAGACGTTCGAAGTTCCTTCACTACCATCCCCGGACCCTCATCTTGAATAATCTTGAATATGATCATGCAGACATATTCCCTGATCTTGAGGCCATTCAGGAACAATTTCATCTGCTCGTGCGAACAATCCCTGCCGGAGGATTGATTATCCACCCGGATGATGACCCCAATATCAGGGCAGTGCTCGAAAGGGGATGCTGGTCTGAGCAGATGTCCTTTGGTCTGACGGGTAACCTGTCAGCGAGCAATGCATCAGCAGACTCAAGCGAATTCACTGTACAACTCCATGGAATTCCTGTCGGAGAGATCAAATGGTCAATGACAGGCAGGCACAACGTGCTGAACGCCCTTTCAGCAATAGCTGCCGCAAGGCACGTCGGTGTACAGCCGGGACTCGC
>CAZJRI010000111.1:0-18324 GCA_964548025.1 uncultured Pseudomonadales bacterium | reverse complement strand
TCATTGTTGATGCTCCAATCGAATCAAGCCAGCCACTCACTAACCTTGTTCCATACCGTATAAACCGCGAAAGATATATAGGTGACAGCGCCAATGCTAACCATAATGATGTTATGCATCTTTGGTTGTACGCTCTTTGGCAGATACTTGAGGTTCATGTACAAAAGCATCGGAACATAGGCTGCCATGGCAAATCCACCGAGCATGGCGCCGATAAAAAAGAAATCGAGCACCGTGATGTCATAGGTCTCAAAAATCCAGGTGGACGTAACGCCGAGTGAACCGAGACCTACCGCAAAACCCAGATAGAGCCTGTTGGCAGCGAACTTGCTTGGGTACTTGAAATTGCTGTGGAGCAGATCAACCCAGAGCCGAATGCCGCCATCAAGTCCGGCCAGCACGCTGCTGAAAAACACCGCGATACCGATGATCAGGAAGAGATAGCGTCCGAAGTCACCCATGGAAGAACCAAGTATCTGGGCGAGATCCCAGATAATCTGACTCTCTTCGGGCACTATGCCTGCAGGAAAGAGCACAACAAGTGCACCGAACATAAATAGGAACATCGTTAAGGTATTCGCAATCCAGAAAAAGATCACGCTATCCAGTTGGACAAACCTGAACCAATGATAGAAACGCCGGGTATTTGCTTCGGTATCAGGGAACAGGTAACCCGATTCACTGTTGCCACGTTGTGCTTCTCGCAATGGATTCATCAGGGCTGGGATTCTCTTCCCCATACCAACACCCTTGTCACGTAAATAGTAGGCGTAGTAAAGGTTACCCAGCCCACCGATACCTGCGAATACAAAGGCACCGAAGAATCGATGGAACGTAAATTCCTCGTCGAGATGGATAGTGCCAAACTGGAATATGCCAAAGAACATTTCTTTAACGTCGCTCCAGGTTCCAACGCTAATCGCAACAAAGAGCACCCCGCTTATGATTAGCGCCACCATCGCCATAATTGATTTCTCTACAGCCGTATAGATCCGCTTTGGCCCGAAGAGGATGACGAGCGCCATGACAATAACGAGAGCGGTCCACGCCCAATCTCCACCTGGACCATCGACACCAAAAATCAGGATACGCAGGGAAGTACCGACAGCGCGCCCCATACCCGGCAAAAATGCACCAACGAACATTAAGGTCAGGAAGAAGTAGACCCAGAACTTGGACAGGCGGGCAAAACCGGTAAATGCACTTTCACCGGTTGCAACCGCCCAGCGTCCAATCTCTATATTGATAAATAACTGAAGAAATACACCGAGGGCTGCAGCCCACATCATCTCCGTACCAAACTTGGCCGTGATCCAGGGCCAGAGAATCATCTCTCCGGAACCGAGTGCAAGCCCAATCATGATTGCACCTGGACCGGCCAGATTCCAGAAGCTCTCGGTTCTATCCGGCAAATCAGCCGGTTTTAAGTCCGGGATAGGTATTGGCATTTTTTTCTCCGTATTTCACGATGAAGTGAAATCGTCTTTTTCTTATTCATTGCCAGACACGGCGGCAACTCAGCCTCAATTCACCAGATTAATCTTCTCTCAGTTATTCAGTTCGACAATTGCCGCATTACTCAGTACACGCAGCTCAGCTCGCAATGGCCAGGGTGATCCCATCAACTGGATCATGCCGACGACAATAATCTCTTCCACCGGATCAACCCAGAAAATAGTTCCTGCAGCCCCACCCCAGCTAAACTCACCAGATGAACCCATCGTGCCTGCCTCGACCGTGTCAGTGACGACCCCAAAACCAAGGCCGAAACCAACTCCCCTGGCCTGATTCCCAAGATTCATTGTGGGAGATTCACCGCTACCAGAAGCCGTGATAGCACCCGGCAGGTGATTCATTGTCATATAGTCGAGTGTTTTCGGCCCAAGAATTCTATTGCCGTCCAATTCACCTCCCCGACGCAACATCTCTGCAAATCGCATGTAGTCCATCGCTGACGACACGAGACCTCCACCACCGGAGAAGAAGGTCGTATCCTGATAGACGGGATAGCCATTCTCAACGAAGGGAATCAGTTTCTCATTCTTTCGATCCCATCCGTGATTTGGCAGAAATCGACTCATCTTCTCGTCAGGGATATCGAAGAAGGTATCTTCCATGCCAAGAGGTTCAAACAAGCGGGTACGCAGGTATTCGTCAAACGGCATGCCGCTGATTCTTTCAATCACAGCGCCTGTCAGATCGACTGCAACACTGTAATGCCATTGGGTGCCCGGCACATAAAGCAGAGGTATCTTGGATATTTTGCCAACAAATTCATCCAGATCCTTCACGATGAAAATTTCATCTTCCTGATAAGCGATATCCACTGGATTGCTACGGGTGAATCCATAGCTAAATCCCGCCGTATGCGAAAGCAACTGCTGCATTGTAATCGGTGTATCAAGGTCCACGTATTCGCGGCCTTTCATCACTTTCATGTCAGCAAGTTCCGGCAGGAATTTTGAAACAGGATCCCGCAACTGGAACTTGCCTTCTTCATAGAGTGCCATGGCAGCAACCGCTGTTATCGGTTTAGACATCGAATATATTCTGAAAAGAGCATCTTTAGTCATGGGACGCTGGTCTTCGACACCACGATTACCAATCGCCTCATAGTGGACGATCTTGCCCTTGCGACTGACCATTGTAACCAGCCCGGCGATCTTCCCTTCATCAACGTACTTCTGACCAAGGGCTGTGATTCGTTCAAGTCTGTCTGCTGACATGCCAACACTGCCTGGGCGCGCTTTACCCAACTCCTTGGCGGTGGAAACGCAGCTTACTATTAACAGGAAGACAAATATTGTTAGTCGCATCTTTCTTTTCTCCTCTTTATAGATTGATGAGGGTTGTTATTAGAACTGATTAAACACCACGACTGATCCGTGAGCAATACGGTATCTCGAGTGTGCCAGGTGCGGTCACCCAGGATCACTATTCATGTCGGTCAGGATGAATCTCAAGCGATCGCACCCGAGGCAAATGCTTCAGCTATCTCATCGTCGCTCATACCCAGCAGATCCTGCATCACCTGGACGCTATGTTGACCCAGTACCGGCGCTGCAAAACGTGGTCCGCTTTCATATCCCGTGATACTGAACTGATGCCCGGCATAAGGTACATTGCCCATTTCCGGGTGATCGTAATACCGATAGAACTTTCGATGGGCATATTGCTCATCCTTCAACAGATCACTGCTGCGCTTCACTTCACCAGCAGGAATCCCGGCATCTCGCAGGCGGGTTGCGAGTTCTTCCCTTTCCACAGTTCTCGACCATCTGGCTATTTCATCATCGATCTCATCCTGTGCTGCAAGTCTTCCCTCGACACTGGCATATTGCTTTGCTTCGCTCCAGGTTGGGTTCCCCAGTACGGCACAAAAAGATGTCCACTGCTCATCGGTCTGAATTGCAATCGCACACCAGTCTTCCTCACCCTTACAGGGATAGACCCCATGGGGAGCAACATATCTGGACCGGTTTCCCATTCGACTGACCATATGGTCATTTACCTGATAATCGAGAATCTCCGGTGCAAGATAATGCAAGCCCATCTCGAACTGAGCAGCATCGATATACTGCCCTTCACCTGTCCGTCTTCGATGATCAATGGCAGAAATCAGCGTTGCTATGAGAAATCGAGGTGCGATCGTATCTGTATAGGCAACCCAGGGTCCATCCGGTGCCATATCCGGCCAACCGGTAACCTCATAGAATCCGGCCATGGCGCCTGCGTGATAACCGAAACCAGCCATTGAGGAGGCAGGGCCACTCTGGCCCATCAGGCAAGTGCTGATCATGATAATGTCGGGATTTATTTTTTTGATTTCGTCGTAACCGAGGCCGAGGCTCCCGACTACTCCCGGTGAGAAACTCTCAATGTAGACATCTGCCCAACCGATAAGCTCTCGTGCAATCTCCACTGCTGACTCATCTTTCAAATTCAACAACATACCCAGTTTCGACGTATTGAAGTCAGCAAAGAACTGGGAACGGTTCCAGCCGGGTTCTCCATCCTTAAACGGTGGTCCACCTCTCAATACATCAGGCCGAAGTTCCGATTCAACATGAACGACGGTTGCGCCATGATCTGCCAGGCATCGGGCGGTAATCGGCCCAACACCAACCCAGGAAAAATCGGCAACCTTTAGTCCTTCAAATGGTAAATTTTCTCCTGGAGAGAGCTTTATCTCCGGGGCTATTTGCCTGAGCTGTTCGAGTTCTGCCCTGATTTCCTCACCATGTTGATCAAGCGATGGTACCGGATGGCGAACTGACGGCTGCGCTGTTGTCGTTTGCACAAACATTCCTGGTGTTCTGACACTGACGCCGTTGGGTAATTCCCTGTCAATCCAGTAATCGCGATCATCAAGATGATCAAATTCGAGCATGTCTTTAAGTGTATTTACCGGTGCGAATGTCACGCCAAGCTTCAGACCTCGCTCCATCAATTCCTTTTTCCTGTGGTTCAGGCATAACTGCGAGTAAGCAGCAATATCCTCTGCCGCTGACCCTGCCATCAGGTTCATTTCGTACTGTTCCCAGTCACGATCACGCCAGGATTCATCTACGATCTTGTCCTCGATCAGCCAGTCGGTAATCGAGGCCAGCATGTTCTTGGTTGGCGGGCCGACGATATGGCCATCTGCACATTCAAATATAATCGGCAGTGTTATCTGACCTGTTTGAGCTTTTGAGCCTTTTCGCTCGAAGTCATGACCCTGTATCGCGGCAGCATCCATCGAATTGAGCAGTGTCCAGGTCATTGCACATTGGGCCGATACGTCCACCAGTTGCGCTTCCCCGGTTTTTAGCATGCGCTCGTGGGCAACCAGCGCAGCTACTGCTGCTTCTGTCCCGGTATGTCGCCATACCTGGGGGACACTCAATCTTATGGGCGGTCTTTCAATAACCCCCTGAAGCGCAACAGGTCCTCCAAGGGCAGCAATCGTCAGATCACTTGCGGGCCAATCAGCCGCCGGACCGCTGGTGCCAAACGCAGAAACCTGAACCTGAATCAATCGTGGGCAGATAGTTTTTAATTCATCAAAATCCAGACCACACTGATCCAGCAGCGAACCAGGCACTGATTCAATCAGAAAGTCAGCAGACCTCACCAGCTCAATGAAAGTATCACGATCAGCGCCAGCACTAAGATCGAGCACAATCGAGCGCTTGTTGCGATTAAATGCGGCAAACTGCAGGCTCCTTTCTGCTTCGGGACCATCTGCAAGCAGTGGTTCACATCGACGTGCGGAAGATCCGCCCGGCGGTTCGATCTTGATAACATCCGCGCCCAAATCGCCCAGCACCATTCCGGCAATTTCACCACGTTCGTCGGTCAGATCAAGTACTCGATAAGGACTGAGCATTCCTGTCTGTTCATTGGGATTTTCAATCATCGACTCGCCTCTTGATACTTATGATCTGTGCTACCCCTTTATAAAATTGTTAATCCACAAAATAGCATCAGGGTCCAAGTAGCACTCCCAGACAAGAGTAACAGAAGTCAGCGCAGCAGAGCTAGCCCGGATAATTCACCAAGGCGGCGTTGTGTGAATGTTAGCTATAGTAATTTCAATAGCTTAGAGGAGTGTTTTCTGAAATCGAAAAATGACAAAGTGTGCCTGATCAACTTCAGAAAAAATCTGGCGTCACATTTTGAGCCTTCTCCCTCTCACCATAGCTATGGCTATGATTCGAGGAAGAAAACTCAAAACCGCTTCGCTTGTCTAGCCAGATTTTCTCTGAAGCCGATCCCTTGATGAAATATCCGGGCTATATAGCATCGCTTCTCAGACAACCTGATCATGAAGGAATATACCAGATATTCCCGGTGGCATAATGGGCGGATTCTCGATCTCGAAATCGACTATTCCCAGATGAACTGGATATGAGGGTTCGCGTTAGACTATTTTAAGAGGATCAAGCTTTCTATCATAGATATCGGAGGATGGGATCTTCCTCAGATCAGGCTAACCAGGGAAGCTTTATGCGGACAGAACCTTCTCGCCGACCCCGTTCTGGTCTGCATCTTTGCAACTTTCCAGATGTACATCAAACCGCCAGAGCCGCCGCAGATGTTTAAGTACTTCTTTCGAATCCTCGTGCAGACTGATCCCATCCTGCCGCGTATGCCTCAAAGTGAGAGACCGATCTCCTTTCAGATCTACGCGCTGAACCTGGATATTGGGTTCGCGGTATGACAGGTTGTACTGTTTCGCTAACAGTTCTCTAATGGCTCTGTATCCCGTTTCATCGTGAATTGCTGAAATCTCCAGTTCAGTCTGATGTTCATCATCAAGCACGTTGAACAGCCGAAGATCTCTAATAACCTTCGGGGAAAGAAATTGCTGAATGAAACTCTCGTCCTTGAAATTCGCCATCGCAAATTTCAGCGTGGCAAGCCAGTCAGAACCAGCGATGTCGGGGAAAAAACGCTTGTCTTCTTCAGTCGGGTTTTCGCAGATCCGACGTATATCTTTCATCATTGAGAAGCCGAGGGTATAAACATTGATGCCGGAATAATAAGGACTGTCAAAATCAGGCTGAAAAACGACAGAGGAATGCGCCTGAAGAAATTCAATCATAAATCCATCGTCGACCCGGCCACTATCATAAAGGGCATTAGTCAGGGTGTAGTGCCAGAAGGTGGCCCAGCCTTCATTCATCACCTGGGTCTGTTTCTGAGGATAAAAATACTGGGCGATTTTTCGAACGATTCTGACGACTTCCCTTTCCCAGGACTCAAGATTCGGTGCTTTTTTCTCTATAAAATACAAGAGGTTTTCCTGAGGTTCAGAGGGATAACAGGATTCAGAATCATCACTTTCCTTCTGCCCCGCGAGCGGGATAGTTCGCCACAAATCGTTAACCTGTTGCTGACGATGCGCTTCCCTTTTCTGCTGGGCAATGCGTTCTTCTTCAACGGATACTGGATAAGGTCGCTTATAGCGGTCTACACCGTAGTTCATCAGGGCATGACAAGAATCAAGGAGTTTCTCTACAGTCTCCAGGCCATACTTTTCTTCACATTCGTGAATATACTTTTTGGCAAATAACAGATAGTCAATAATTGAACTGGCATCTGTCCAGGTTTTAAACAGGTAGTTTCCCTTGAAGAATGAATTGTGCCCATAGCAGGCATGAGCAATCACAAGCGCCTGCATGGTCATTGTATTTTCTTCCATGAGATAAGCGATACAGGGGTTAGAATTAATCACTATCTCGTAGGCTAATCCCATGGCGCCACGCTTGTAATTCTGTTCAACATTCAGAAACTGCTTGCCATAGGACCAATGGTTGTAGCCAATCGGCATCCCCACCGACGCATAAGCATCCATCATCTGCTCCGATCGAATAATCTCAATCTGATTAGGATAGGTGTCGAGACCATAGCCTTCTGCAATTTCTCCTATCACCTGATCGTACTTGTCGATCAGATCGAAGGTCCACTCGCTGCCTTCTGAAATTAAATTGCGTTTCATGCTGTGCGCCTTTGAAACAGATCCTTGAAAACCAGGTAGATGTCATTGGGTTCGACAACCTGCCTGAGAGCAAAATAACTTTCAAACTGCTCGGCTACTTTTTCATATTCTTTCCACAAGGCCTGGTGAGCTGCCGGTGTAATTTCGACGTAGGCATAGTAGTTGACCATGGGCAGGATATTCTCTGCCAGGAGTTTTCCGCACAATGGGGAGTCGTCCTTCCAGTTGTCTCCATCGGATGCCTGGGCCACATACGTATTCCAATGACTTGCGGGGTATCGTTCCCGGATGACCTCGTCAACCATCTTCAATGCACTTGATACAATGGTTCCCCCGGTTTCTCTCGAATAGAAAAACTCCTGCTCGTCGACCTCCCGTGCGCTGGTGTGATGGCGAATGAAGACAACGTCTGTTTTCTCGTAGTTTCGTTGCAGGAATAGATAAAGCAGCATAAAAAACCGCTTTGCCATATCCTTTCTGGACTGGTCCATCGAACCACTCACATCCATTACACAAAACATAACGGCTTTGTTAGAGGGAAGGGGCTGTTTGGCCTGCAGGGTATATTTAAGATCAAAGTCATCGAGAAACGGAATGCCGTTTATTCTCCGCTTCAAACGGGAGCGCTCTTCCAACAACTCAAAATAGCGGGTTGTTTCAGGCGATTCTTCCTCTAACTCCGCGTCAACCTGCTTTAGTCGACGCCTGGAGTTACCCGTTAACGCCAGTCTTCGTGCCTGGGCAGATCGCATGGTACGGATAATATTTAACCGCGCTGGAATACCCTCATCTGAGAACCCGGCACGAACCATTTTGAATGCTTCATTGTCTGCCAGTTGCTTTCTAACCAGGTGTGGTAACTCAAGGTCTTCAAACATGATGTTGAGAAATTCACTCTGAGAGATATGAAATACGAATTCATCTTCTCCCTCGCCTGAATCACTGGCATCTCCAGCGCCTCCGCCGCCACCACCCTGCTTGGGCCGTTTTAACCTGTCACCAGCGTTGAATTCCTTATTGCCCGGGTGAATCGTATTGCGCCGACCACCTTTCCCGTGGCGAAAGGCAGGTTCACTGATATCTTCAGTGGGGACACTTATTTCTTCGCCCCGATCCAGGTCGGTGATGCTTCTATTGTTTACCGCTTCATCCACCGCCCGCTTTATCTGTTTGCGATAGCGTTTAAGGAAACGCTGGCGATTGATCGTACTTTTGTTTCTGGCGTTGAGACGCCGATCAACAACATAATTCATATTGGCCAAATCTCAAGTGAACCCAACCCTTATTGAGACTTACGCACTCGCAAGTACCATTCGGACAGTAAGCGAACCTGTTTTTCCGTATATCCGCGTTTGGTCATTCTGCTGACGAATTCGGTATGTTTCTGCTTATCTTCCTGGGAAGCCTTGGCATTGAATGAAATTACCGGCAGCAGATCCTCCGTATTTGAGAACATTTTCTTCTCGATCACTGAACGGAGTTTTTCATAACTCATCCAGCTCGGGTTCCTGCCGTTGTTGTTGGCTTTCGCTCTCAAGACGAAATTAACAATTTCGTTTCGGAAGTCTTTCGGATTACTTATTCCCGCTGGTTTCTCTATCTTCTCCAGCTCTTCATTGATCGCTGCCCGATCCAGAATGTCACCAGTTTCCGGGTCCCTGTACTCCTGATCCTGAATCCAGAAATCCGCGTAGGTAACGTAGCGATCAAAAATGTTCTGACCATATTCAGAGTAGGACTCAAGGTACGCTGTCTGTAATTCCTTGCCGATAAACTCAATATATCGGGGCGCCAGAAACTCCTTGATATAGCCCAGGTATCTTTCCTGCAGCTCTGATTCAAACTGTTCCTGTTCAATCTGCTGTTCAAGTACATAGAGCAGGTGCACAGGATTGGCCGCGATTTCACAGTTGTCGAAATTAAAAACCCTGGACAGAATTTTGTAGGCAAATCGGGTCGAAAGTCCGTCCATGCCTTCGTTCACGCCAGCAGCATCCTGGTATTCCTGAATGGACTTGGCTTTCGGGTCTGTATCCTTAAGGTTCTCACCATCATATACGCGCATTTTTGAGAACACGCTGGAATTCTCTGGCACCTGCAATCGAGACAGGACGGTGAACTGTGCCAGCATCTTCAGGGTATCCGGTGCACAGGGTGATTCACCAAGGGAGCTGCCGTGAAGCAGCTTCTCATAGATCTTCACCTCCTCCGAGACCCTGAGACAATATGGCACTTTGACGATATAAACCCGGTCGAGAAACGCCTCGTTGTTTTTGTTAGATTTGAAATTCTGCCACTCCGACTCATTGGAGTGAGCAAGAGCCACGCCATCGAACGGCAATGCACCACCGCCTTCCGTCCCGTTGTAGTTACCTTCCTGGGTGGCTGTAAGTAACGGATGCAGGACCTTGATGGGTGCTTTAAACATTTCCACAAATTCCATCAAGCCCTGGTTTGCCTTGCAGAGGGCACCGGAATAGCTATACGCATCCGCATCGTCCTG
Organism: uncultured Pseudomonadales bacterium; assembly: GCA_964548025.1. GTDB lineage: Bacteria > Pseudomonadota > Gammaproteobacteria > Pseudomonadales > Azotimanducaceae > JAHRVQ01. The sequence continues at coordinate 8,335 of CAZJRI010000111.1, read as the reverse complement.
TGAGAAATCCTCCAGTTTTCGAATGTCTATCTTGCCCACAAGCGCCGAAATATCCTGGTTGTTTTCATCACCCGGCTCGGTTTTCGCAATACCAATCTGGTCCAGAATGGATGGATAACGCTTGACGACACGGAACTTGGAAATATCACCATGATATTCATGGAGCCGCTTGACGGCCCATGGCGACATAATTGTTTTTGTATACCTCAAGGGTATGCCGTAGTCTTCTTCGAGGATAAGTCCATCTTCATCAGGGTTGAAAAGTCCGAGTGGAGATTCATTCAAAGGCGAGTCTTTAATCGCGTAAAATGGTACGGACTCCATAATCTTTTTCAGTTTCTCAGCAAGGGAGGACTTCCCGCCGCCTACCGGACCAAGCAGGTACAGAATCTGTTTTCTCTCCTCAAGTCCCTGGGCCGCATGTCGGAAGTACGAAACAATCTGTTCGATACACTCTTCCATCCCGTAGAACTCACTGAATACGGGATAGCGACGAATAATCTTGTTTGAAAAGATCCTGCTGAGCGCTGGATCCATTGATGTATCTATAACCTCCGGGTCACCGATGGCTTTTAGCATCCTCTCTGCGGCTGTGGCATAGGCCAGGGGATTTTCTTTGCAGATATCCAGATATTCCTGGAGTGAGTACTCCTCTTTTGCAATATGCTCATATCTGGTTTGGACATGTTCGAATATAGTCATCGATATATACCTCTACTACTAGCTCCTTAGAGTGCCAGCGGGCTACGGTATTCGACACATTCGACTTCAGTCGAGACTTCGCCCTCACCGATCACTCGGTTTAATCGGGCCCACAGTTCCTTTTGTGTGAGTCCAGTCTTTTCATCCTTCACTTACAGATTAGTTCGTATTCCACGGTTGTCCATCTATCAGATACTTTTTAGTATTAAATTGCTCTTTTTCCCTGAATCGTTATTACCCTGCTTTTTGTGTGGAAAATGGCCCAAATCTAACTGACAGCTATACAATGTTGCGATCGGAACCAGGAGAAGGTTTGCTGTACGGGGACTATCAACGTATGACCAGTACAGCAGAAATACCTGGCACTTTCTATCAAATAAAAGTGTCGTATTAGATTCAGAGGAGGGCAGTACTTAATTATGTGTTTGTACTCGAACAGACTGGTGCGCCGTTTCGAACCTGGGATTAACCTTTAGTCAATCTCCCGGGTGGTCCTGAATTGAATCTCCGGCCAACGCTCCTCAGTCAGGGTCAGATTAACCCGAGTGGGCGCAAGATAGGTCAGATGACCGGCACCATCAAGAGAAAGGTTTGCTTCGGCTTTTCTTTTGAAGTCAGCCAGCATCTTGGGATCGTCACATTCGATCCACCTGGCGGTATTCACGTTGACCGCTTCATAGGCACAGTCCACCTTGTATTCCTCTTTGAGTCGATACACGACAACGTCGAATTGAAGAATACCAACGGCACCCAGGATCAGATCATTGTTCACAAGCGGCATGAATACCTGAGTCGCGCCTTCTTCTGATAGTTGGGTCAAGCCCTGTCTGAGTTGTTTGCTTTTGAGAGGATCGTTCAATCTCACCCGGCGAAACAATTCTGGCGCGAAATGCGGTATACCCATGTATCTGAATTTCTCATTGCTGGTAAAAGTATCACCAATCTGTATGGTGCCGTGGTTGTGAAGCCCTATGATATCTCCGGACCACGCCTCATCAGCCTGCGACCTTTCACCTGCAAGAAATGTAACTGCATCATTTACCCGCACTTCTTTGCCAATGCGGACATGATGCATCTTCATGCCAAGACTGTATTTTCCAGAGCAGATTCTCATAAATGCAATTCGATCCCGATGCTTGGGATCCATATTCGCCTGAATTTTGAAAATGAAACCTGAGAAGTCCTCATCATCTGCCGATACAGTCCTGTCATCAGCATCCCGGGCCAGGGGGGCTGGTGCATATTCAACAAATCCGTCAAGCATTTCCATTACGCCAAAGTTGCGCAATGCCGTGCCAAAATAGACAGGTGTCAATTTTCCCTGCCTGTATGCCTTAAGATCAAATTGATGGCTTGCGCCTTTAACCAGTTCAATTTCTTCTTCGAATTCATCGGCCATTTCACCGAGAAACGTCCTGGCTTCGTCGCTTCCCAGCCCATTGATTATCTTGTTCTGGCTGATTACATCTCCCTTGCCCGGTTCGAAAACATGAATTTCGTCTTTGTAGAGATGATAAACGCCTTTAAAGAACTGCCCCATACCAATTGGCCATGTAACCGGTGCACACTGGATATCCAGAATCTCCTCAATTTCATCTAACACTTCAATCGGGTCGCGCGTTTCCCGGTCAAGCTTGTTCACGAATGTGAGTATGGGTGTATCCCGCAACCGGCAGACTTCCATCAGTTTTATGGTTCGCTGCTCGACACCTTTGGCAGCGTCTATAACCATCAACACTGAATCAACAGCCGTCAGGGTTCGATAGGTATCCTCTGAGAAGTCCTCGTGCCCTGGCGTATCCAGGAGGTTTACGACCCTGTCTTTATAGGGAAACTGCATCACCGAAGTTGTGACGGATATTCCCCGCTCTTTCTCCATCTCCATCCAGTCAGAGGTTGCATAGCGATCAGATTTACGCGATTTAACCGTACCTGCCATTTGAATGGCTTTCCCCAAAAGTAGTAGTTTTTCGGTTATCGTGGTCTTACCGGCGTCCGGGTGCGAGATAATCGCAAACGTGCGGCGCTTTGTTACTTCTTCAGCGATGGTCATTCTGGAAACGTGAGATTAATACGAAAAGTGGCGCATTATACCCGACCAGAAGAATTCAGCCATACGCATGGTCGGGTACCTGAACCGGCGAGATCGATATGCCTAGGCTTCTTCCCTTTCTTGAGCCGCATCCTTGCCGCGATTGGATAGATGCCCCAGCATGAAGACCACAAAAGGTACACAGTAGGTTAACAATGCCGGTATGACACGTATTGGGCTATCCCCAAAAATCCCATCAAATTGATTGATCAGCAGCAGGACAGTACCTACTACAGACGCGACTAACAGTGCTTTTACTAACGTTCTGGTCATTTCCGGAATCACATTGCTTTCACGTGTAATCGTTACTGATGGTAGCTGCGTCTACTCGTAGATAAGTTCTTTTGCCATGACGATGGCATCTTCGCGGCCATTAACCGCCGGATAGTACCCCTTGCGCAGACCAACATCGTTGAATCCAAGACTCTCATAGAGCTTATAGGCAACAGGATTCGACATTCTAACCTCCAGAAATATCGAATCCACATTCCTGCTCCTTGCACAGTCTAACATTCGCTCCACCAGAATCCGTCCATACCCCTTGCCCTGGCATGCGGGTTTGATACAAACATTAAGCAGATGAGATTCTTCAATGGCCACCGAGAGTATCCCATGGCCAATGATGCGCTCATGAAGTGTGAATGTCCGGCATATATAGTCAGATTTGATACAGTCGACAAAGATGCCCCTGGACCAGGGATGGCTGTAGCTTAGTTCTTCATTCTCGAGAACATCGTCCAGATCAGCCATTCCCATCGTTCGAAACCCATAGCTGAGCTCAACACTGCTCATTTGCCCAGATCCCGTCGAAAGTCTGAGAGATTCTGCCACAACTCCTTCTTGTACTGAGGGTGCTCAAAATAGTGCGCGACATCCCGGACAATCAGCATGCTCTTCCCGGCAATACTCAGCCGATTTTGCTGCATCCGGTCCTCTGTTGAATCGACAATAAAGTTCAGTGCTGTATCGCCAAATACAATCAAATGATCACAACTTTGACGGACATTTTGGCCCACCACCTGTCTCGCATCTTCTGTTGTCTGCTTGATATGCGCTGATTGAACCATGGGCCATCGCAGATCCCTTATGCCCGGGATTTTCCTCTGTTCGATGATCGCGAGGTAAACATCATCGCCGAAATTTCTGTAATCATTCGGCAGTGCACTGACCTCAGATGGCAGTGACATCATCAGTGTGATCTTTTCATAATCCAGAAAACAGAAGAGAAATTCCGGCGGCTCTGTCTCCCTGGCAACTTCCGCTGTCGACGTTTTTTCATCAGCCGCGCTGCTATTTGTAACGTTTGTTGGTTGACCCGCGTCTATTACTCCAGGGTTAGTAGCTGGGCTTTGCCGCTGAACCATTGACTGATCTTCGACAGCTATCGGCTCGCTCGAACCGCTGGTGCTTTCCTCGGCAACAGGCTCAGAACGAAGCAACCATACCTCGATACCCATTTGCTGTAGATATTGCCGGTTTAAACTATCCATCCTCTACTAACACCGCATCAACTTCATTAACAAGAACTACGCATTTTCCGCAGCTATGCATGCAATCTCATTAGAGATTCCTGCATCGTACTCATCAGGAGATTACCATCTTCGCTGAACATCATCCCCCGATTATACCCTCTTGAAGCATTAGACTGTGGAGCGTCCAGTTCATACAGGATCCACTGATCTGCCCTCGCAGGCTGATGGAACCACATCGCATGATCAAGACTTGCCACCTGCATTTCGCTGCGTTTGTACTTACCTCGATGTGGCAGCCGGGATGTCGACAGGAGAATGTCGTCGGACTGATAGGTCAATAGAGCCGCATGGAGCAAATTGTCATCGGAATCGATGTCCCCATTGGTTCGAAACCAGGAGTGCATTTTTGGCGCCATGGGCACTTCACGGAGCCTTTCTTTATATTCCAGCAAGTAGGAGACAAAGGCATCCTTCAACAAGGCTTTGGTGATTTTCGACTGGTCCGGTGCTTTCAGATCCGGCATCTCAAATTGATGGCTTAATCCCTTTTCTATCACCTGGAAAGATATATCCATGCTGAATATTGCATTCCCGTGCTGTATCGCGGTGATTCGGCGGGTTGTGAAGGATCTGCCATCCCGAATTCTATGCACCGAGAAAACAACCGGGATTTTTGCATCCCCGGGCCTGAGAAAGTAGCCATGAAGAGAGTGCGGGACCCTGTCCCCTGAAACGGTTCTTCCAGCGGAGATCAATGCCTGGGCCATAATCTGGCCCCCGTACAATCGGCCTGATTCATCTTCAGGATGGATGCCCCTGAACAGATTCTCCTCGAGCATTTCCAGATCGAGTATCTCGATCAGATTTTCCAGTCGCCTGTGCAATAGTTTGTCCTTAACAACGTGATATCAGTTTCTTTATTTTTGGGGTTTCTCGCCATAATCCTGCCAGGGGCCATCCCTATCGCGGATAACCTGCCTGAATCCCTTTTCTTCAAACCCTTCCACCCACTGATAGGCTTCTTCTGTGTGGCGCGTTATTCCATCAAAAAAAGTGCCCATCATCTGCGAGGTTCTGAGTCCCATGTTTTCAAACGCCTGGTTAATCAGCAGTTTATTCAATGCCAGTTGATTGGCTGGAATATGTTTAAATCGTCTGGCCTCTGCTTCAATGCTGTCAGCCAGTTGCGCAGCAGGTTCTATCTTTGAAACCAATCCGATCCTGTATGCCGTTTCAGCATCAATCGCACGACCGGTCAGAAGGAATTGCTTGGCATGTTCGAGCCCCAGTCGATATACCCACATCATCGTTGTCGGCGTGCCGAATATTCTGCTGGGTGCATATCCTATATGCGCATCAGACGCCATGAACAACAAATCACAGCACAGTACAAGATCGGTGGCTCCACCAATAGCCCATCCTTTAACTTCACCCAGCACGGGCTTCGGGCACTCCCAGATTTTCATGAACCTGCGGACGTTGTTGCCCATGAACTGATAATCTCTAACCGGGTCCCAGGCACCCTCACGGGTTTCAATCTCCTCGGCACCAAAAGGCGTGTCCCAGTTGCCATGATCAGTCAGGTCATAGCCTGCGGTGAAGGTATCACCAACACCTCTTAGAACCACCGCAGATACCTCCTTTGATCCTGTGGCGGCGTCTATGCCATCGGCTATTCCCTGGACCACTTCATTGGTGAGGGTATTTTTCTTCTCAGGACGATTGATCGCAATAATCGCAATGCCATCCTTTTCTTCATAAATAACTTCATCGGTATCCATCACTAGTCTCCTCTGATCCACAATCTCTGAAACCACCGGGCAATATTCTGGTTACAGCACATTTTATTCAATCACTGATATCGAACCAGTTTATATCTCAGTTTTTTTCGGCAGGGGTTTAGGTGGCGTGGCTGCCATAAAACAGAAGCATCCAAGAAAAGCGCCTGCAGCCAGGTAGGTAAATCCCATCTCATAATTGCCATAAATGTCTGCCATATATCCGGCAAATATCGGCCCGGCGGACATACCAAGCATCACGATCAACGATGAAAAGCCCATAATGGTGCCGAAAGAACTCGGTCCAAAATAATCAGCCCGAAGTGCCACCATCAAAGGACCCCGGATTCCCCAGGCTAATCCGTGCAGCATCGCGAAAGCAAAAACCATCATCGTATTGACTGCAAATGCAACTAGAATTAAGCCCAGCGCATGGGAAACCATGCAACCAATGCAGAGGAAACGTTTGTTTATTTTGTCTCCAAGGTATCCCCCCGTAATCTGACCGGCCATTTGAAATCCAGTCATCAATGCCACGACGAATCCAGCTTGTGCAAAAGAGAAGCCAAGACCTTCTGTGAGGTGAAGCCCCAGATGTACCATCACAGACGACACGGTCAGAAGGGCACAAGCGTGGCCGAGAGACAACAGCCAGAAAGAATGGGTTCTCATGGCTTCCCTTGCGGTGAAATCCCGTTCAGAGAATATGCTTTTATTTGCTCCGGGAGCATCCTCCAGACGATCCAGGCCATCCACGGTTTCGCCGATCTCCGACGGACGATGCTTGACTACCTGAATGAGAGGCAAACCAACCAAAAATACCACGAAGCCGGACAGGATTGCCGTCGTCCGCCAGCCAAATGCTTCGAGACAGAGCACAACAATTGGCACACACAGTCCACCGAACGAGTATCCAATCTGTGAAATTGAAATCGCCTTTGCACGGTGCTGGTTAAACCAGTTAACCAGAGAAACCATAAGCGTCGCAAATCCACCCAGGCTCGCACCTATCGCTATCAGCGCAAAGGTAATATAGAAGGTTAGTATTGAGTCAACGAAACCAAAAAGAATGAAACCCCCGCCAAAGATTGCCATTCCAATTCGAAGAATAGGTTTTGGGCCATAACGGTCAACCAGCCAGCCCTGTAATGGGCCAAGGATACCACTCTCTATCCTCGTTAGTGCGAAAGCACCAGCTACCAGTGCCTTACTCCATCCAAACTCTTCCTGGAGCAACACAACATAAAAACCATAAGATTGCATCCACAATAATCCGGACAACATCTGGATACCACCAGATGCGCCAACTATGTACCAACCGAAGAATACTTTACCCCTCGGCCTAACCATTTGGTTTAGTCGCGAAAGCTGATTAAGGATCATGTAGCGAAGAATCTGTTGAAAAAATAGCGCTCAGTCTAGAGCAATCGAGTATACAACCCAACAGACATCACGACTATCTACTATAAACGCGGGGAATACGTCTATTGATGGTCAGTCATATCAATTTGGAATTGTCCTTTACATCTAGAATCAGAATTTACTTTTGACTCAAGTCGCTAGTGAAGCTGAATTTGACTCTTATTATCAAGCTTTATCAGATTCAACTGATTGTCGTTGTCGTAGACTCGTTCAATGTCGCCTGCCGGTATGGGCTTGCTGAAGAAATAACCCTGAAGATAATTCACTCCCATCTCAGTCAGGCAAACTGCCTGTTCCTCGGATTCAACACCTTCTGCAACCAACTTCATGCCAAGATCATCTGCCAGCAAACTTACCGCTTTAATCAGCGCCTTGCTCTTTTTCGACTCAAGTACGTCGTCAACGAAACACTTATCCACCTTGATCAGATCAAATGGGTATTTCTGCAGGTAGGCCAGCGACGAGTATCCTGTTCCAAAGTCATCCAGCGAAAGGCGAAACCCTATCGACTTGAGATCGTTAAGCTTCTTAAGAACATATTCACCTTCGTGAACGAATAGTGACTCTGTGATCTCAAATTTTATCAGTGACGGATCAATCTCATATTGACGACTTATCTTCTCTATATCACGTACCAGGTTGTCATCATGAAATTGCAGCGGTGATAAGTTGATTGCCAGATCTCGTTCAATCTGAAAGGCCTCGTTCCAGCCTGCCAGATCTCGTATCGCCGTTGAGATTATTTTCTTGCCCAGGTCAATAATGAGCCCACTTCGTTCGGCAACCGGTATGAATTGATTGGGAAAGTAAACTGTCTTGCCGTCGCCATCAATCCAGCGCATCAGCGCTTCACATCCGGCATATTCTTC
>CAZJRI010000110.1:0-18396 GCA_964548025.1 uncultured Pseudomonadales bacterium | reverse complement strand
ATTCTGAAGCCACAACAGCGCAATCGCGCCAAATATCAACCCAACCAGGCCCGCATCAAGAACAAGACCGAATAGATTGATATCCGGAAATCCGATCCAGATAATTGACCAGATTGCTGCTGTTATATAGACCGGCAGGCGCACTCTGACGGACAATTCCCTGCGATCATCTATATATCCGATAATGCCAACCGCCAGGGGGCCTAGACAGACCAGCAGATTCTCAAGCTCGATCTCTCCCCATCTATAAAGGAACAACAGACCCAGGAAGAAAACAGAAAAGAGAACGATGCCGGACCCGGTCGGTGTCGCAATATCGTGTGCGCTCCTTTCATTTACTTCAGCCAGGGTGTCATGTCGAACAGCGATTACCCGATATAGATGACACAGCCCATAGCTCAGTGCCGTTGCCGATCCCAACAATAATAGTATCTTCTGGTCAAACATAAGCTGATTAGACTATAAATAGGTGCTAATTAGAAAGAAGTGAGTGAGAGCAGCACGACCAGCCTTAACAATCACAGCGTCAGCTATTATGATTAACCGCCACTGAAATGAATCCCATTGTCAATTAAACAAACAACCCAGTGAAAACCCTAAAGCTGCTGATCTTCTTTTTCTGGTCCTCAACAAGCCTCGCATTGTCTCAAGGCGACGAAGCACCAGCTTTCTCTTTGCCGTTGCTCGGGGATTCAGTATCAGTTGAATTAAACAAACTCAGAGGGAAGGTAATTTATCTTGATTTCTGGGCATCCTGGTGCGGACCATGCAGAATTTCTTTGCCACAGATTGATGAATTACAACGGTCACTGGGTTCAGACAAATTTGAGGTGTTGGCCATCAATCTGGACGAAAAACCTGATAACGCAATCAGGTTCTTGAAGCGATTTCCTGTCAGCTATACTGTGCTCAGTGACCCTACAGGTAAAGTTGCTGAAGCCTATCAATTGCCGGGTATGCCAAGTTCCTTCATTATCGATCAGTCGGGTAGAATTTCAATGTCACATACAGGATTCAAAAAAGGTGATATCAAGCAAATTCGAAACCATATTGAAAAGCTGTTGGATAACAATGACTAATCTTATTCGCATTCCGATACTCTTTTTTCTCCTTTTCGTGCTGAGTGCCTGTCAGAATGTTAAACCCTGGGAGCGCGGTATCCTGGCAAAGCCTGAAATGCAGCTCGACGTAAACAAGCTGGGGGGCGATTTGTATAATCAGGTCTACTACAGTAAAGAAGCTTCTTCCGGAGGCGGCAGGGTGGCCGGAGCCGGATGCGGTTGTAACTGAGCTGAATTACGACCATGGCGAATAAAAACAAAACCTCTCCGCTAGTCGCTCTCTCAGGCGCGGCATTGTCACTACCAGCCTTCGCGGCATCGCAACCTGCCGAGACCGAGCTGTCGATTCGAACATCAGTCTACAACGAGAACGATATACCGCAACGTCATATTCTCATCGGTAGTGACGACCGCTACGAAATCGACATACACCAGTTTTATCTGCTGACTCCGATCTCAGACGATTGGAGCCTGTCGTTCAATGCCTCAAAAGAAAACATGAGCGGTGCATCGCCCTGGGGCACGGTATTCACGGTGGATGGCAAGCCAGCTCTCATTATGAGTGGTGCGACCATTAAAGACTCACGCACCGAGGTCAGCTTCGCCGTCAACAAACATCTGTCTAATACCAGTTTCGGAGTCGGTCTCAGCCATTCCAGCGAAGATGACTATGAGGCAAATGCCATCATTTTGTCCGCGGAGTGGGATCTAAACAATAATCTTTCAACCCTGGCGTTGGGGGTCAGCTACTCGGATGATAAAATCGAACCAACCGATGCACTGATGTTCGGCAGAGTCCAGAAAGAAGAGAAAAGGAGTCACTCAATTTCTCTGGGCTGGACCCAGGTAATCAACAAGACATCTGCCCTCTTATCAAGCCTCAGCATTACGCAACATGATGGTTATCTGAGTGATCCGTACAAATTAAGGGATGTTCGCCCAGACGACAGACTGGAGTGGGCCGTGAGTCTTAAATATCGAAAATACCTTGATGCGGCAAATGCTGCCATGCACGTTGACTATCGATACTATCAGGATGATTTCGGTATCCATTCCCACACACTTCAGTCCACGTGGTACCAGAATCTTGGCGCTAAATTCAAACTTGCACCCAACGTCAGATACTACAGTCAGAGAGAAGCCGATTTTTATCTGGCAGTTGACGACTATAGTTTGCCATTAACTGCGGCCCAGTCGAGTGACTACCGGCTGTCTAACTATGGCGCCTATACATTCGGCATGAAGGGTATCTTCAGTCATGACAACTGGTCTGTCACCTTGAGTTTCGACCGCTATATCAGCAGTGAGAAATACGCGCTCTCGAATGCCAAATTTGAGCACCCTGCTCTACTGGACTTTTCACTTGCCTCGATTGGTTTTGATATTACGTTCTGACCATGGACCTCCATCAGTTTCGTTTCAATGCCATGAGCTGCCCCTGCGAGCTTCGACTCTATTGCATAGATAGGCAACAAGCTGAACAGGTTGCTGAACAATGTATTCGGGAAGCCAGACGATTTGAACAAAAATACTCCCGCTATCTGGAAGACAGCGTAACCAGCAGAATCAATCAATCCGCAGGACGAAATCCAGTTCAAATAGATCATGAGACCCATGCAATCCTGCAATATTCAGGGATCTGCTTTGAACAAAGCGATGGTTTGTTTGATATTACATCCGGTGTTCTGCGTCGTGTATGGCACAGGGAACTCACCTCCATACCCTCTGAAGACGCAATCGAATCCTGCAAAGCGCTGATTGGCTGGCAGAAAATCGACTTGGAACCCGATTCCGTTTACCTGCCCACCGAGGGAATGGAGCTCGATTTCGGCGGTGTGGTTAAGGAATACGTCGCAGACGCTATTGCCGGGCTGGCCCGGACAATGGGCATCGAACACGGACTCGTCAATCTGGGCGGTGATATCTGTATCATTGGCGCACAACCTGACCAGAAACCCTGGTCCATTGGTATCGTGCACCCCCAAAGAGCAAACGCTGCCATTGCCGTGATTCCACTTTCCGCTGGTGCGCTGGCAACCAGTGGCGGATACGAGCGGTACATCGAAATCGATGGTAGACGCTATAGCCATTTGATTAACCCGATGACAGGCTGGCCGGTTGATACCCTGCTGAGTGTCAGCGTTGCGGCTGATCAAGCTGTGGTAGCCGGTTCAATTAGCTCGATTGCACTGTTGCAGGGCGCAGGAGAATCGCTGGATTGGCTTGCAGATTCTGAAGCGGTCTATCTTGCGGTGGATGATGAGCTGAATTGTTATGGAACCCTGCCGCAGGAATCCAACAGAATTGAGCCAGTTTCATGATGAACAGTCTTCATGTTAATCACTGCCTTCAGCAAAATCTATGCATCGAAACTTCTTCAGCGGAAAGACGGTCTTAATTCTAACCAGATCAAACAATAATCATTAAATACATAGGAGTGCGACCCTGAACACTCTAATTAGGCTTCGTCATGCTTTCCTGGCGTTATTGCTTTGTGCTGCGCCGACATCTGCAATCGCGGTCATCCTGAACGATGTACAAACTCAGGTATTTACGCCCAACTGCGCACTGTCCGGTTGCCACAATGGTTCCCAATTTCCAAATTTGACCTCTGCTTTCGCGCTCAGCAGTACTGTCAATGTTCCCTCCACCCAGAACTTATTTTACATCGAACCCGGGAATCCTGATGACAGCTACCTGGTCCGCAAGATCCGGGGAACTGGTGCAGGGTCCCGAATGCCTCTCGGTGGGTCACTCACAAGTGCACAGATACAGTTGGTTGTAGATTGGGTCAGCGAGGGTGCGCTCGTGAACGAACCGGCAGATGCTGATGATGACGGCATCAGCGATGACGATGACAACTGCCCGCAGGATTCAAACGAAGATCAATTAGATACTGACAGTGATGGCGAGGGCAATGCCTGCGATATTGACGATGACAATGATGGATTACTTGACGAGTTGGAACTGAACCTTGGACTTGACCCGCTTGACCCCAACGATATAACCGGATCACCCCGAGAGATTCTCTGGAGAAACAGCCAGAACGGTCAGAACGTGCTCTGGAGCATGGAATCGCAACATCGGGTCGAGCGCAATTCAATCAATACCGTCGCAGATGCGAACTGGATCATCGCCGGTATGGCGGACTTCACTGGTGATGCACTCGATGAGATTTTCTTCAGACACCAGACAACAGGTGAAAACCGAATCTGGTTGATCGAAGATGGCACACGAGCTTCTTCAAATGCGGTCAGAAGTGCTGCGCCAGAGTGGCAAATTGTTGCGCTGGGTGATTTTGATGCCGACGGTGACGCAGATATCGTCTTTCGCAATAGTATCACTGGTGCAAACCGATACTGGGAGATGGATGGTATCTCTCGGCTCAGTTCGCTGGCAATGCTTGATGTATCTCTGAGCTGGGCAGTTTCGGGTAACGGGGACTTTGATGGTGACGGCAGAAATGATCTGTTGTGGCGAAGCAACTCAGGCAGCAACGTGGTCTGGTTAATGCAGTCCGAATCCCGTGTAGGCAGAGGTCAATTGTCAACCGTCGGTGCACCCTGGGAAGTTGCAGGAACAGGTGATTTTGATGCAGATGGGCTGGATGACGTGCTATGGCATAACCCGGCAACAGGCGCAAATTCCATCTGGTTGCTCAATGGCACCACACGCAAGTCAAGAGGTTCCCTGCCAACAACCGCCATTGGCTGGCGACCTTTCGGCGTTCGCGATATGAACGGTGATGGTATGGCTGACATACTGTTTCGAAACAGCGATAATGGCGCTAACCGACTTTGGCTTATGAACAGCACAACAAGAACAGCGAGTCTTGCGGTTAGAACTGTTGCTGATCAGAACTGGATACCGGTTGCTGTTGGAAACGCCAGCAACTAACATCCAGGTTGACTCGCTTTCCCTTGAGAAGAATAACATGAGAAGTTTCACCACACTGGTTTTGACCCTGGTCATCCTGTTTTCTGCCAATGTCTTCCCCAAATCAACCTCACCAGAGAACCTAAAGATGGATGATATTAAATTCTCAATGATCAAGACCAACGGCATCTCAATGCGAATTGCCGAGATGGGAAGCGGACCTCTCGTACTTCTTGTTCACGGCTGGCCGGAGTCATGGTACTCATGGCGACATCAATTGACAGGTCTTGCAGCCGCTGGCTATCGAGTAATTGCACCGGATATGCGTGGTTATGGTGATACGGATTCACCGGCTGCTGCTTCCGAATATCGGATCGATATACTGGCAGCAGACCTGGTCGGCATACTTGACGCCGTCGGTGAGGAGACCGCAGTGATTGTTGGTCACGACTGGGGCTCAATGGTTGTCTGGAATGCCGCGCTACTACACCCTGAGCGATTTACAGGTGTCATCGGTATGAGTGTGCCCTATGGTGGTCGCAGTGCAAAAGCCCCACTTGAAGGCTGGCGAGAAGCCATGGGTGATCAGTTTTTCTACATTCTGTATCACAATGAAGCTGGCGGCGTTGCCGAGAAAGAATACGACAGCGATCCTCGCACATTCATTTCCATGCTTTATGCTTCCCCGGATACGCCGAGACATGAACCAACCATTACCGACACCAAACGAAGTGCGGGTGGTTGGATTGGTCGCATAGGTCTGCCGAAGCAAAGACCAGACTGGCTGACAGAAGCTGATCTGGATTACTACGTCAATGAATTCACGAGGTCTGGCTTTCGAGGCGGGGTCAATTACTATCGCAATTTTGACAGCAACTGGGAATTCACCAAAGATATTGACCCGGTGGTCTCAATCCCCTCCGCATTTTTGTCTGGAGAGGCAGATATGGTGATTGCAGGCGCAAAGGAAGATGCACTTCGAAAGATGATGACACCGGTAATGTCTGACCTGAGAGAGATCACCTTATTGCCAAAAATGGGGCACTGGGTACAACAGGAAGACCCGGCCGGTACCAATGCAGCTATTCTCCGTTTCCTCAAGAGCCTGAAGGATTAGTTCTGAATCGAAGTCTGCTTTGGCAAAGTGCTCATTAGATTTCACTTAGTCAAAGAGATTGCCGATATTCTTCTTTACGGCATCAGCAACGTATAGCGCAAGTGCCTGTATGGTCCTGGTAGGGTTCACGCCTGCGCCCGTTACAAAAATACTACCGTCTATGATGAACAGGTTTTTGACATCATGACTTCGACCCCATGCATTGACAACGGAAGTATCTGGATCATTACCCATGCGGGCAGTGCCCATGTTGTGCCAACCACCGACAGCAATGGGGGCTTCTGTCATGATGTCCTTCGCACCGGCTGCCTCTAGCACCTCTGTTGCTCTTTCAATAGCAAAGTCCATCATCTTCAGGCTGTTCTCACTCAGTGTGTAGTCAATCTTTGGGGCTGGGATACCGTCTGAATCTTTTAGATCAGGATCAAGCGTAACTGTATTGTGTAGCTCCGGCAGATCCTCACATACCGCAACCATACCTGTCGTTCTGTTAAGGAGCTTGCGATAGCTTGCATGATGCGCTGCCCCCCAGGGAATCTGACCAGAGGAATTCCCACCGAGCGCAGCCGAAACGGGTGCCCGACCCCTTCTCATTTCGAGGGTATAACCCCTGAGATACCCCCTTGATAAATCCGTCTCATAAAACTCCTGACTGCAGATGGATTTATGAGGCCCCATTCCACCATCAAGGGCTTCATCAAATACACCCTCAATGGATGCATAGGGATGAAACATGAGATTCTTGCCTACCATGCCACTTGAATTCGCCAGACCATCCGGAAATCGGCTTGAACTTGAATTGAGTAAAATGCGTGGTGTACCAATGCCATTGCAGGCAAGTACGACTATCTCGGCTTCCTGTTTTTGTTCAGTCCCCTTTGAATCGTAGTAGATCACACCTGTTGCCATGTTTTTGTCGTCTGTGGTGATTTCTCTGATTCGACATCTCGTTCTGACTTCTACACCTGCACGAATAGCCTTCGGCCAATAGGTGATATCTGTGCTGGCTTTGGCTCCCTGTGCACAACCACTGGTGCAGGCTCCAAGGTTAATGCACTTGTCCCTGCCTTCGTATTGTTCAGTCGCAATAGCACAATCCGATGGCCACCAGTGCCAACCCATTGCGTTAAAGCCCTTTGCCATGAGTTCACCAGATTTTCCGAGGGGTATCGGTGGCATGGTCGGATGCTTTGGTGGATAGGCAGGGTCACCCGAAAGCCCGGCAACTCCCGTCATACGATCATTTTCATTGTAAAAGGGTTCGAGGATTTCATAGTTTATCGGCCAGTCATCAGCCACACCATCGAGAGTCTTCACTCTAAAATCTGAAGGATGGAAGCGGGGATAGTGACCCGCATAGAGAATGGTGCCGCCACCAACCCCGTTAAAATTAGTCACGGTGATGGGAGAATTCTCACCATTTATCGGGTAGTCGGTTATCCTGCGCCTGACATTCGGGTCGATATGGAAAGCTTTGTCACCCTCCCAGTTCATCCTTGTGCTGGGGTAATCTGAAGGATTTACCCAGTCTCCCTGCTCGAGACAAAGTACCTTCATCCTGGTATCAGCAATGCTCCAGGCAAATGCCGCACCTGAGGCTCCCGCACCGATAATCAGAACGTCTACTTTATCATTTGACATTTACTTGCTCTCTTCCTGCTTGCTTCACACCAGGCGGCTTCTGCCTCCCGTTATCTGAACAACACATGCTATTTCCATCTCAAGCGAAAGAATAACAGCTCACACGAGCTAATTCGCGACGTCAGATCAGTCTTATTTGTTCAGCCTGTGACCTATCTGTGCCATTTGATACTAAAATCATCATACTTTCTCGAATCATCTATACTGAATCAGATGCAACCCAAAGAATCCAGCGTCAACAAGCGGGAACATGTCCGAAGCAGGCTACAGGCCACTGTATCTATTTCGGAGACGCCCATTGGCGACTTCAAGGCTAAAACAGCAGACGTATCAGATGGTGGTATCCACGCTACCTGCGATAACGCAATGGGGATTCCAATCGGCAGCCATATAAAAGTACAACTTCTGGGACTGCCGGTTGAGGCGCCTGTCAATACGATGGAAGTGGTCTGGCATTCTGAAGACGGAATGGGGCTCAAGTTTGTACCATCTAATAGTTCCGAATCTCATAGTTCCGAATCGTCTCAAACACCTGAATAAAGATCATTCAACTATTCATCATAGGAATTCTTGACTGATTCAGGGACCAGGTTGCTTTTCTGAACACGCCATTCCTGACGTAATTTGAGTACCTGCCTCTCATTTAAACCAAAACGATCCGCGTGTTACTTTCTGTGATGTACGAAAAATCTTTGATGTGAGTACGCAATAACTCAAAAACAACATGCTTAATGTTGCTGTTATCAGCTACCATAGACCTCTTAAAATCGGCGGCTATAGAGGCCATCTGATCTGAATTGGGAGGAGATATATGTCGAGGGTTGGTGTTGTAAAAGAAATCTGGCGGTTTCCGGTTAAATCCATGCAGGGAGACAAGCTTGAGCGCTGCACGGTTTCTTCGACCGGTATAACGGGCGATAGAGGTTGGGCCATGCGTGACGAGGCTCGATCTGAGGTCCAATGGGGTAAAAGATATCCCCAGTTGATGTTATGCAAGGCTCGTTATCGAGAAGAACCAGGTGGGAGCGGTGCCACAGAGGTTGATATCACCTTTCCCGATGGTGAAACAATTGGCAGTGACAATCCGCTGGTTCATCAGAAACTCACCGCACTCGTTGGCACTGATGCAACTCTCTGGCCCGTGCAACCGGCTGACAATCTTGAATTCTACAAACGCTACATACCGAGCGAACAGGACTTTCAGGAAGAGATGGCACGGGTTTTCGCTAGAGAAGAAGGCGAACCCATGCCGGACTTTGGTGATTTTCCAGAGATTTTATTAGGCCATGTCTCAGTCCCCGGTACCTTTTTTGATAACGAAGAACTCAACCTGATGACAACTGCATCAATCGCCTTCATGCAATCCAGAAATCCGGATGCAGAATGGGACATCCGGCGTTTTCGTCCTAATTTCTATGTTGATACAGATGAAGGCCTGGATGGGCTTGTTGAGAATGGCTGGGTTGGAAAGAAGATGCGAATCGGCACTACAACCATCGAGATATCCGCACCCACACCACGTTGTGGCATGACGGTACAACCACAGTCGGATCTGGCTTTTGATAAATCAATATTACGAAGCGTTGTTAAAGAAGCCGATCAAAACCTTGGGGTAGGGGCACATTGCAGAGAACCTGGAGAGATTCACGTTGGAGACCCGGTAGAACTCATCGACTAAAGTGAGTTCACATTTTTTGATAAACAAATGCTGCTCCGAGCAACAGGCAACCTCGAGGATATTGAATACCGTTTGAACAACATGGCATCGCTATTCGAGGCTTTGAAAGGAACGAATACCTGCTTGTAAATGAGAGTCGGATTAGGGGATAGTTACCACTGCTCAATGAATATCCGTTCAGGATCTGTTTGCTTTTTCGGTATTCACAAGTTCACCCAAACCAGTTAACAATTAACAAGCAGGATTGTCTATGTCCATTGAAGAAAACAAAGAACTCATTACGAAAGTCCTTGCCGGAGGTTTGGATGTGATGGAATTTCTGGCTGAAGACGCCGTCTGGGTAATCCCCGGATTTGGCACCTATCGCGGTAAGGAGGATATATACGGCAAGCTACTGGCACCGACCCACGAGTTGATGGAGAGTATGGGTACTTCAGTCATTACCAATATCGTTGCAGAGGGGGACTGCGTTGTTGCGGAATCCTACGCGAAAGACCGGATGACCAAGACGGGTAAGCCATATAACAATACCTACTGTCATGTATACAAGGTAGCAGACGGCCTGGTTCAGCACATCACCGAGTATGCCGACACTGCGCTCGCGAAATCTGTTTTTGCCCCTTAGTTCCAGTATTAGTTCCGATATTAGTTCCAGTATTAGTACCGGTATTAGTTCCGGTAGAGGGTACTCGTTAGTATCTAACCTTCAGTCGTTGAAACCCGAACGACGACTTTGCCTTCGACCTTGCGCTCTGCAATGTGCTGAATAGCTTTGAGTCCTTCTTCAAAGTCAAAAACCTGATTGCCAACTACTTTTAGTTTTCCATCATTCCAATACTTCATCAGATCGTGATGCGCCGCTGTATAGAATTCTGGACTGAATCCGGTAGGCATTGCGCCTAATAGAGATACGTTCCCGATTAGCGTATCCGATACGTTGACCCTTGCCCATTCACCACTGGCAAAGCCGATAACAACAAATCGCCCCTCAAAGGCAATGGCTTTAAATGCGGCGCGACCCGGTCTGCCACCAACGGGATCAAAAATAACGTCTACGCCCCGTCCTTCAGTGAGATCCCGTGCCGACCCAGTAATGTCGTCGCTATGATGATCAATCACGTCGTCGGCACCGATATCGGAACAGAAACGACTTTTTTCAGGACCACCGGCCACTGCGATGACACGTGCCCCAACCGCCTTCGCCAATTGCACGGCAGCACATCCAGAACTGCCGGAAGCACCGAGAACTAAAACAGTATCATCTGATGTTATTTTTGCCCGGTGGATCAACCCAACCCAGGCAGTCTGAAAAGGAATGTAGAATCCGGCTGCCTGTACGCTGCTCATACTGTTGGGAATCTCGTATACCATTTGTGATGACATGGCGCAGAAGTCAGCCAGGCCACCTCGTTGAGCCTGGAAAAGCGTCGGGCCGAGTACGCGTTTATTAATGAGCTTCGTATCGACGTTATCACCGACTTCGACGACTATCCCGGCAGCTTCCTGGGAGGGTACGAATGGCAGGGGCGGCGTAAGTGGGTAACTGTTCCGACAGGAAAAGACATCAGGCAGGCCAAGACCGGCAGCCTCGACTTTAACTTTGACCTGATTCGGCTCCACCTCAAATGTTGGAGCGTTCTCCTCAAAAGTGAGTACTTCATCCGGCTCACCGAATCTATTTACTTTCCAAGCGCGCAAAATCTATCACCTCATGATTAGAATTGACGCCATCATACCCATTTACTGAAAATGGATCACATTCAATTCCATCAGATCAAAGCAGAAAAACGCGCATGGTTAGAAGCAGCCAGGCAAGGCTACTGATCCTTGGCCAGAGTGCCTCCCCTATTTTTAAGCATATTGCAGGGAGACTGGAGAGATTAACGTCAGAGCGCCGGTAGAACCAATCAACTGGAATGATCCAGCACTTCTGAGAATTAACTACAGGTCTGATTTAGTCGACTGCCTGATCCCGTACACACCTTATTTTGCTATCGTTGCGCAGGATGTCTCCCTGCGGTCCCTTGTAGTAGAAGGTCCCATTGACACCGGTTGCTGACTGGGCGCCTGGTTCGCTTGCCACATCCACCTTGTCATCGCTTCTCTGGGAACCCGCACCGTGAACGTCCAGCACATTACCGTTCATATATCCCAATGCCCGGCCAAATGAAACATAAGCCGCGTTGCTGCCATTGCCGTCGTTATCAACATGGGTAGTTGAACTCCAGTAATAACCCCAGTCGGTCTCGCCTTCTTCATTTTCGAACGAGGTGGCATTGAATATCGAATTGATCGCCGCCTGATTGTGGGTATCAGGAGATACCGTGTAATCCACAAGACTTTGCAACTCCTTTGCATTGGGCAAACGCCAGTCCGAATAGGAGGCTGTCGCTGCCGATTCACATACCGATACCGCATCAACCCAGTTGGTAGACTCAGCATCATCTTTCTGCCACATCAATCCCGTTGCATTGTCAGAAACGGTTTGATCGCCGTTATCGACAAAGTCATTGACACCATAATCTGTAGTACCTGTCACACAACGCACGTAGAATTTCTTGATATGGGTGGGATATCCCTTGATCCGACCATCTACATAGTTGACACCAAACATCGTTGGATCACCATTCATGGTGGTACTGACATACAAAGAGGTCGATGCATATTGCGCGTCTATGATTCTGTCGTTACCTGAATCGAGATCGCCAAATGTCCAGTCAAAAGCACTATCGAGAAACGGAACCAGTGTTGAAGTATCAGTCCCCTGGTAACTACTGGCATCTTTGCCGCTGAATAAAATCAGTGAATAAGCCTGCTTGATATCGGGCAAACGCCAGTCATCTCGCCCGGCAAGTACTAGATCATCACAGTATGTTACCGCGTCACTTTGATAGAGCTTGTCGTCATAATCCACCGTGCCGTCGTCGGTAATATCACTGCTCTGCTGCCAGATAAGGCCAGTCACGTTATCTGTTACCGTCAGTCCATCGCTGCTAACGGTATAATCAGGTTGATTCCCCGAATAGTCGCCATCTTGACCTTCACCGCTACAGTCGCTGACCAACCCGGTTGATGAGCTATAGCAATCCGTCTGATTGGTGTCGACAATGGTATAGGTAAGATTCTGACTACCTGATGAGTCGTTATCGGAATCAGAATCGTCCTGTTCAACACAGACATCAACGATAGACCTGAATCCATAGGTTGTACCCACATCTGTTGCGCAGATCAGGCCGGACTGACACTCGTTATCACTGTCACAGTCACCTTCACCCGCTCCGCAGAGTGTACTCTGACAATAGGAGTCGCCACCGAGTGGTTCGCCGGTTCCTTCATCTTCCACACAAACATCGACTATATCCCTGAATCCGTAGGTCGCACCCACATCGGTTGCACAGACCAACCCCGGCTGACATTCCGAATCACTATCACAGTCACCTTCACCCGCTCCGCAAAGTGTGCTCTGGCAGTAAGAGTCGCCTCCCGCAGGTTCTCCGCTCCCGGCATCCTCGACACAAACATCCACAATATCCCTGAATCCGTAAGTTGCACCCACGTCCGTCGCGCAAACTAATCCGGACTGGCACTCGCTGTCACTGTCACAGTCACCTTCGCCCGCACCGCAGAGTACTCTTTGACAATAATCGTTACTGCCCGGTGCCTCGACTGATCCGCCGTCCTCGACGCAAACGTCTACAATATCCCTGAACCCATAGCTTCCGCCCACATCCATTGAACAAATCAGGCCAGACTGACACTCGCTGTCACTATCACAGTCTCCCTCGCCGATGCCACAAAGCGCAGTAGTGCAATAGGTATCACTACCAGCCGCTGGTGCTTCACAAACATCCACAATTGACCTGAATCCATAGTTTTCTCCGACGTCATGAACGCATGTGAGACCATCCTCGCATTCACTGTCGCTGTCACAATCACCCTCTCCCTCTCCACAGGTAACATTGTTGCAGTAGGTATCGCTACCTGCTGCATCTGATTCGGCGGAGGAGACTGCTGCCGCATTCAGCAGACAGACCAATAAAAGTACGACTGTCACAAGACATTTTGAAACTGAATGGAGAAATGGATCCGGGTCTTTATACATGGCTACTCATCCGTTTTAACTGATCGATCTCATCGGGTAAATCAATTTATTTGCTTTGCAATTTATACTAACGGTCATGAATAAACCGTTGATATTTCATGTGCCGCAGAATCCAACTGTTGGTTCTGATCATTCATCTTAAGGTCTGACGCTGCAACTAACATAACAGTTATCGCGATTTCAGGTCCACAGGCAATGACAGTTGAATTTCACAGATTGCCTGCTTACTTTCCCGCAGTGAACCAGTTAGCAGTCATCCGACTTCATGCTGGCAACAGTCTGTACAGAGTGTATTTATGCCCCTGATTGATTGTATGGTATAACAAAGCCGCCTGATAACCGTTGTATCTGATAGAGGGAACCTATGAACACGATAATGATAGTAACGAATAATACATACAGGATTCTGGCGGTTGCATTGTCTCTGATAGTTATCAGCGCATGTACTGAACCGACTTCCAATCAATCAACTTCCAATCAATCAACTTCAGGCGCGCAGGTTCCGAGCCCATCCGGCCAGGCTGCTGAGCAGCCGATCGCAAATACACAGTACGGACAGGTCAGGGGATTTGTAGAGGATGGCATCAACGTCTTCAAGGGTATTCGCTATGGTGCCGATACAGCGACTTACCGATTTATGGCACCCAGGGCACCGGCACCATGGGACGGGGTGAAGGATGCGATCGATTACGGCAACTCAACCCGTCAGGCAAGCAGAGGGAGCATCGGGCTCTTTACCTCGTGGATAACCGATCCGGCACCAGAAATAAGTGAAGACTGTCTGTTTCTGAATGTATGGACACCAGCCGTTAGCGACAATCGTAAAAGACCCGTTCTGGTTTGGTTTCATGGTGGTGGTTTCTCGACAGGTTCAGGTTCAAGCAATGCATACGACGGTGTGCGTCTGGCCCAGAGAGGTAATGTGGTCGTCGTTACGGTTAATCATCGCCTGAACGTATTTGCGCATCTCTATCTCGCAGAATATGGCGAGAAATATGCTGATTCCGGCAACGCAGGCATTCTCGATCTGGTTCATTCTCTCGAATGGGTAAGAGACAATATTGCTGAATTTGGCGGTGATCCCGAAAACGTGCTTATCTTCGGTGAATCCGGTGGCGGTATGAAAGTCAGCGTTCTAATGGCCATGGACTCAGCCAAAGGTTTGTTCCACAGGGCAGTCGTTCAGAGTGGACCAATGCTGAATAACGTCGATCAACAAAATGCCAGCGCTGGTGCCAAAGCGATTGTTGAACAACTGGGTCTCACTAATGAGAATATCGATAAGATTCAAACAATGCCCGCTGAGGATATTGAACAGGCAGTCAGGGCCGTAGCTGCAGCCGGTACCCCTATCAGACTGGCACCAGTATACGATCACAGAAATTTCATGCGCGAGCCGTTTGATCCGGATGCACCCGCGCAATCAATCGACGTGCCCTTGTTGATTGGAACCACCAGAACTGAAATGTCACTTCTCGCTGGTGCGCGCAGACCAGAGCTATTTGATCTCACCTGGGACACCTTACCTGAAGCGTTAGAACAAAGTATTCCAGGGGTCGACACTGCAGCCGTCATATCAGGTTATAGAAAGCTGCATATTGATATTGATGCACCGGAATTGTTCTTTACAGCCATTACCGACAATGGTTTTCTGCGACGAAGCATTCGGCTTGCAGACAGGAAAGCCGCCCAGGCAGGTGCACCGGTTTACTCATATCTGTTTGACTGGAATACACCGGTCGATGATGGCAAGTGGAAAGCGACCCACGCTGTAGAGATCGGTTTTGTCTTCGACAATGTTGCCAAATCCGCTTCAATGTCTGGCACTGGCGAAGACCAGCAGGCGATCGCAGATATGATGTCGGAGAGCTGGATCGCCTTCGCGCGAAATGGAGATCCCAACAACCCCACTGTGCCGAACTGGGAACCTTATAATCAGGCGGACAGGGCAACGATGGTGTTTAACGTAAAATCGGAGCTGACTCACGATCCACGTAAACCTTATCTGGCGTTGCTGCCGGGCAACTAATAAGGGAGCGATTAAGACCAATTCGGGAATAATCGAGAATGTGATCAGCGCTCCAGTTTCACGGCACAAAGCTACATCTCCATTTCGACCAAAGGGAGATCTACATCATTTCGTCTGGCTGTAGTCTCCCTTATTTTCCTGAATCCAAGTGTTTTATAAAATGGCACTGCATTTAGTGTTGCTTCAAGTTGAACCGGTCCTCCCCAATCCTTCCTGGCGATTGGAAGGGCGTGCATCATCAACCTGGTACCTATTCCCTTACCTGCACTTCCTGGTGCAACAAATAATGCGACTATTTCTCCTGGAACAACATGACTAAACCCGAAGATCTCACCTTGATCTTCAAATACATACATCTCTTTTTTGGCAATGCCGGTATAACCTTCCGGGCTTCGGCCCTTTAACCAGCCCTCTATCATTTCCCTTGAATACAACGTGCACAGTTCTGTTACCGATGCTTTATGCAGTTCATGAATCGTTCGCGCGTCATCTGGTACTGCGAGCCTTATTGGCATAAGAAAAATCCCTACCCATTTTTGAACATATCATTCCCGTCTGGTTCTTTCTTTGGTTTCCGACAGGGAGGGATCATGTCTCTCCTATTAAGTTAATTTATCGATAGCATCCTCACGCAACTCAACCTTGCGGACCTTTCCTGATGCTGTCATTGGTAACTCATCAATAAAAAGCACGTGTCGCGGGATTTTAAAAGTTGCTACTTTTCCTCTGCAAAACTCAATGATGAAATTCTCAGTGACATTCGACCCTGGCCTGGGTTGCACATAGGCGATCGGCACCTCAGTCAATCTAGCATCCGGGAACCCAACAACAGCGACCTGCTGCACACCCTCTGCACCCAACAAGAGGGCCTCCACTTCCATCGGATCAACATTTTCACCACCGACTTTCAACATGTCCTTATAGCGACCCAGAAAGCGAATATAGCCGTCGGCTCGCTGAATGCCAGTATCACCAGTATGAAACCAACCATCCTCATCGTAGCAATCGGCGGTTTCTTTGGGTTTGTTGTAGTAGCACATCATCAGGCCATAACCTTTGACAACTAATTCGCCTTCCTCGTCGATTACCTGTTTTTCATTGGTTTCCGGATCGACAATACGACATTCGAATCCTGGTGCTGGATACCCTGAGGTTTCAGCCCTGTGCTCAATGTCGTCACCGAGTGATCCTATGAGGGCACCGACACCCATCTCACTCATGCCAAAACCGGTAATGGATGTGAGTGGCGCAAGCACCTCAGCCCCTTTGCGACAGATAGGTGCGGAGCTCTTTGTTCCGGCTGCAAATACGCCACATCGAAGCGTCGAGACTTCAGCGCCAATTCGTTCCTGGGATTCGATGAGGTCTTTAAGATGGGTTTCAAAACCATGCATGATAGTGACCCCCTCGGCTTCTACAAGCCGAATGCTTTCGTCAGGGTCGAATGTTTCCATCAGTATCTGACGTGCGCCAGTCAGCATCGAGGTGAGCGCGCCTTCGGAATATGAAAACAAGTGAAACAGCGGCAGATAATTGAGGATCGTGTCATTTTCGGTAATCGCCAGCCGAAAAGCGCGTTCCTCGATTAATCGAAGCATGATGTGATTGTGCATCACCCCCTTAGGGAATCCGGTTGTCCCCGATGTATACATGATGAATACAGGGAGGTCAGGATCACAGGCTTCAATTCTGCCAGCCAATGATTCTTCGCTGACTTCAGCTCCCGCATCGAGCATTGCATTCCAGGCAACGCAACCCTCGTATTCACTTTCACCCAGGATGATGACTTTTGCCATCTCCGGGAACTCGGAATCATCTATATCGTGACCAGATTCAGGCAACGATACAACTTCGCGAACCATGCCCAGGAAATCTACCGGACCGGAAACATCGTGAGTGATCAGATACCTGGCATCAGACTGTTTCAGCAGATAGGCCAGATCGTGAGTGCGAAAGCGTGTATTAACCGGCACCTGCACAGCACCGATTCGCGCGAGAGCGAACATGGAAAAGATCCATTCCGGTCGATTCATCAACCAGAGTGCAACATGGTCACCTGGTTTAATGCCAAGTTGGATCAAACCGCGTGCGACTTCATCAATTCGTTCGCGCACCTGCAGGAAGGTGTAGCGCTCATCTTCAAACACGAGAGCCTCTCGGTTACCGAACCGTTCAGCCATGGTATCGGCCAATGACCCGAAAGTTTTCTTGCTATACCATTCAGCCATATTATTCTTCTCTCATGATGCTTTTGTCTCACAATACAGCCTTAGCTTGTAATCACAACCCCCCTTTCAATCAGGTCATTTATTGTCTGTGAATCCAATCCCGATTGCTCCAAAATCTCGCGGCTGTGCTCGCCCAATAGAGGGACAGAACCGGCAGGACTGAATACCTGATCGTTGATTCGGTATCCAGCAGTGGTGACCTGCACAGGGCCAGCGGCGCCTTCGACTTCAGAGAGTAATTCACGAGCCTCTGGTTGTCCCGTCGCCATCACTTCTGCAAGATCTCGTACGCCGCCCGCCACAATACCCTCCTCAGCAAATACAGCATCCCACTCAACCGAAGTTTTTTCGATCAATCTGGATGAAACAGCGCGCTCAATTTCATCTGCTTTGACTGAGAACTGAGCGCTGTTGAAACTGGCGTACTGATTCAGGCCAAGTGCAACACAGATCGAGCGTTGATGGTGAGGCAGGTAACCTGCCAACATGACATAACTGTCTCTGGTTTTATAACGACCCAGTAAAAATCCATCGTGGTTAGCGGCAGGTGGAACCGGGATACCTGTCGACGCTGTAATATGTGTATTTCGATTGAGGAGCAACATCGTCACATCCTGCATGGCGATATCAATACGTTGACTCTCTCCACTTTTCTCGCGAAGCA
>CAZJRI010000109.1:856-18415 GCA_964548025.1 uncultured Pseudomonadales bacterium | reverse complement strand
TTCTGGCAATTGTTGAAGCGCCCTATCCTGTTATCACTGCGATTCGCGGCCCCGCCGCAGGTGCCGGTGTTGGTATCGCTCTCGCTGCAGATTTCATGGTGGCTTCAGAATCCATGCAACTCCTTTTAACGTTTTCGAGAATTGGCATGGGCCTCGACGCCGGAACTTCCTGGTTTTTAGCACGTCAACTGGGACTGCGACGGGCTAGTGCCATCTCAATGCTGATAGAACCGATTGATGCCACAAAAGCAAAGGAATGGGGACTGGCCTGGTCGGTTACCACGGACGATGCATTGTTGCCAGATGCGATGAATCTGGCAAAGCGACTGGCCGCTGGACCGACAGGGGCTTATTCAGCCCAGAAAAAACAACTGCGTGAAGCAATGGAGATTTCACTCGCAGAAGCGCTTGACCGCGAGGCTGATGTTCAGGATGAACGTGTTAAATCGGACGACCTGAAAGAAGGTATCGCTGCATTTCGAGAACGTCGTGATGCGAGCTACACCGGGAAATGACACTTGAACAATCACAAGGAGAATACACGGCTTGATAGAGCAGGTATTTTCACTGCGCTTGCGCCCTTGCGATGGTTGATCATGACGGCGCTGGCCTATCTGGCCGGTGCGGGTACATTTGATACGCCAAGGCTATATGCGTTCCTGGGAGTAGGATTCGTTGGCGCTATTGCAACAGCGATCTACACCTACAGAATTCCTGAACTCGCCAACAGTCGTGGCAAGTTTCATGAAGGTACCAAGAAGTGGGACTACTTTCTGGTGATTCCGTATATTCTGATAATCATTCTGGTAATACCTTTTACCGCAGGCCTCGATACCGTTCGATACCAGTGGTCGTCTATGGACAACGGCTCCTTCTTTATCGGTGTACTGCTCTACGTGGGTTCAACCATTCTAGTTCAATGGTGCATGCTGACTAATCAGTACTTCGAAGGCACTGTTCGAATACAGGAAGAACGAAATCATAGGGTAATCACTGAAGGACCCTATCGCATCGTTCGCCATCCTGGTTATGTTGGCATGATAATCACAGGACTGTCCCTCGTGCTGATGCTTGGCTCTTATGCTGCTTTCATTCCATTAGCGTTGAGCATGATCATACTCGTCGCAAGAACTGCGCTTGAAGACAAAACGCTGATGAGTGAACTAACGGGCTATCGCGAGTATAGCGAACAGACTAGATATCGTCTGATACCACTTCTTTGGTGAATTGCTATTATATTGATGTTTGCTTACAGTCTTAGAGTGACTGGTTGAACTCAATCATGTTGCCACTTGGATCATGGGCAAAGGCCTGCAGGCAAACACCCGGGATCTCTCTTGAATCGGTCAGTGCGATGCCTGCCTTAACGAGTTCTGCCCGAACGGTTTCGATGTTTTCGACGCCGAAAGCAAAATGCTGCTCTTTGACCGGCTCCCCGGAATCGAAACCCATGAGATGGATCTGCTGTTTGCCTACCTTCAGCCAGATTCCGGGAAATCCAAGATCCGGTCGATCCACAGCTTCCAGTCCCAGTATCCCGACATAGAACTTTTCTGCTTCCTCAACGTCATTGATATTGATCGAAACGTGGTGAATCTCTTCGAGTTTCATTGATTGCTTCCCCCAGTTAAATCACTCTTCGCCAGAGCTTCTCGGCTTTATCCAGCTCATGGTGTTTTTATCGCAAGCTTCTATGGCATGTTATCATTCCACTGCCTTTTTCTCACCTATCCAGTTCATCCATGCACGCCAGTATTAAACAACGTTATAACGATTCCATATTGGAGCAAGCCTGTTCTCGCTATGGCATTGACAGCACCCGGGTTGAATTGTTGGATGGGTTTGAGAGCTTTATTTACGAATACCCAAAAGACGGCTCGTCTTATATTCTGAGAATCAGCCACAGTTTGAGACGCAGTTTTGAAATGATTCAAGCTGAATCAGACTGGCTCAACTATCTGGCTGACAATGGTGTTTCGGTTTCAAGGACAGTGCCATCGATATCGGATAACCATGTAGAAGTAATCCAGGACAATAAGGATGGCACTTTTCTCGCTACCGCGTTCATCAAAGCTGAAGGTTCATTCAAGGATTCAGGCAATTGGTCTCCCGAACTGGTTTACCAACTCGGGCAGATCCTGGGCACCATGCATGCTCTGGGCAAGACTTATCATCCCACACATAAAAGACTTCACTGGGATGATCCCATCATGCTGGAGGTAGAATCCGTACTGCCAGCTTCAGAATCAGCAGTTTTACTGAAGTACCGAGAGCTTATCTCTCACCTCGACGGACTTGATCGATCTTCAGAATCCTATGGTCTGATCCATCAGGACGCTCACGCGGGAAACTTCCTGATCGACAGCAACCAGAAAATCACCTTATTTGATTTCGATGATGCCTGCTACGGCTGGTACGCCAACGACATTGCAATCAGCCTCTTCTATGCTGTTATGCCAGCGGATGACAAGGCTCAATTCAGCCGGTTTTTTCTGGAACATCTGCTCAGCGGTTATCGAAGCAGAAATGAACTGGCTTCACACTGGGTGAAAGAGATCCCCTGGTTTCTAAAGCTGCGGGAAATTGACCTCTATGCGGTTATTCACAGAAGTTTCGACCTGGAAAACCTGGACGATCCCTGGGTAGAAAACTATATGGAAGGCAGGAAGGAGAAGATAGAAACCGGGGTGCCATATATTAATTTTGATTTTGAATCGATGGCCGTTTATCTGTAGATAGTCAAATCCAGGCTTTGTTCCTGTTATTTAAAATGCTTGATCGTCCGGATTCAATACAATGGGCGTAATGCCTTGTAATTTAGTCTAGAACGATATTAAGTTACGATAACCAGGCTTAAGGTATGCCTGATTCGCGTCGATCCCTGAACGTAGATATTATGCTGAACACCACGATCAACAAGGTTAAGCGTAGAGAGGGATATGGCCAGAAACGAGAAACTATACGATGCAATTGTCAGGGGAGACGCCGGTGAGACCCCCGAACTCGTGCAGAAGGATCTTGATGACGGGGTAGCCGCGGCTGCCATACTGGCGGAATCGATGATTCCAGCCATGCGTCACATAGGCGATCTGTTTGCAAAAAACGAGGTCTATGTTCCGCAGATGTTGATTGCAGCCCGTGCAATGAACGCAGGTATCGCTCTGATCGAGCCGATTCTGGCTGAAACCGATCATCAACCGCTTGGCATCGTTTGCATCGGCACCGTCGAGGGTGATCTTCATGATATCGGCAAGAATATCGTCGCCATGATGCTGAAAGGAGCCGGATTTGAGATCATGGATCTCGGCACTGACTGTAGTGCTGACGACTTTCAGAAAGCTGTGGACGAGGGTGCACAGGTCGTTTGTTTGAGCGCTCTTCTAACCACCACACTTCCCTATATGAAAACCGTTGTAGATCACTTTAAGGGCAACAACGAAGTGAGAATCGTGATCGGCGGTGCACCCGTTAGTGAAGCCTATGCAAACGAGATTCAGGCAGATGGATTCGGTACAAATGCAGCAGAAGCGGTTTCTGCTGTTTCTGCTGCACTCGGACTCGCCGTTGACTGAGTCTTGAACCAACGGGCCTGAATTAGATGGACCAGATTGCTCTCTCGACAGATGATTTGCAGACCGAAGCAACCAGCAAGGTTCTTCGCCTCAGAGAAATCAGGGAAACCATCGCACAGGGTGGCAATGCAGCCAGCGAAGTCGAAAAATGCCTGTCGATCGCAGCCAGGGCAGTTGCACATCTCAGTCGTCCGGAGGCTTGCTTTGGAGAAGTTCAGGCCACGCCGGTTGAAGGTGGTATTGCGCTTATAAACGGTCCTGAAATACTCAATGACCGCCTCTGTGCAAGACTCGAAGAGCAGACCCATGAGCCTGCTCGGATTTACATTTATGGATTGTCACTGGGGTACGATACCGGCCAGATGATGGCCGAGTTAAACGGGGACTATTCGCTCTACCATTTCCACTACTACATAAGTCGAACCATGCTGCAACTGATTGGCAGAGAACTCATCAATCAGGTTCGGACACGTTTTGAGGATCGAAGCTGGTATCGATTCCCCGTCCTGTCCCAGATTGACTCAGATCCCCTTATGTTCTCCGGCTCAATTACAAAGAAGCACTACTGGGACCCGGAACGAATCGCCATGCTGCTGCCCTATCTCAACGAATCACAAACCAGATACAAGGTAACTGACGCAGGCTGCATCTCACCGCTATTCTCTATCATCGGGATCATGCTCAGCCAGGCTTTGGATGGGAGCAAACAAAGGTGATTTATCCGGAATTCAGAACGAGTTGAACTATGCCACGATCTATCCTCACCGCCATAGATGATGCCGTACTGCTGAGCGACGGCGCTATGGGTACGGAGCTACAGGCTGCTGGACTCAAACCCGGTGAATGCGGCGATCACTGGAACGTCACTCAGCCTCAGACGGTCAAAGACATACATAAATCCTATGCCGAGGCAGGGTCCGATATTATTATCACGAATACCTTCGGTGCATGCTCTCTCATGTTGGCTCGACACGGGCTTGAGGACGCTGTTGAACCGATCAACACTGCAGCCGTCAGGGTCGCCAGAGAAGCGGCAAATGATCGCTTTGTGCTGGGCGATATCGGTCCATTCGGCGGCATCATAGCGCCCCTTGGCGATGTTGACAGCAAGGACGTAGCTGCGGCGCTCTCAGAACAGGCAAGGGCACTTGTTGCAGCCGGAGTTGACGGTATCATTGTTGAGACACAGACAGCCCTTGAGGAAGCGGCAATAGGCGTAGAGGCTGCCCTTGAAGCCAATGCCCCCTGCGTGATTGTTTCCTTCTCCTATGATGTCAGACAGGATGGATCTGACGTCGCTACCATGATGGGTATTAACCCGGAGGCTGCGGCTGAATTCACCGTCTCGTCAGGCGCACATATTATCGGCGTGAACTGCGGCACGTCGATTGACATGGACTGGGCCGCAAGGATTACCGAACGCTACAAAAAATCCTGTGATCTGCCTGTCATGGCACAGCCCAACGCCGGTATTCCCGAGCTGGAAGGTTCACAGATTGTCTACAGGGAAACCCCTGAACAGATGGCCGGCCGGGTTCCTGCACTCCTGGGTAGTGGCGCAAATATTATCGGTGCCTGCTGTGGGAGTACCCCTGACCATATTGCGGCTATCAGAAGAATGATCAAATCTGATGCCAATTGAAGTTGAAATCGATCGGCATGCCATTCAGGGGACGGTGGGTCAGTCTTTATTTGAGTGCGCCGAGACAATGCAGGTTCAGATTCCCACCTCCTGCCTTAAGAACGGCAAATGCCGGGAGTGTCTGGTTGAAGTGACTGAGGGTGAGCATTTACTTACACCCAGGGCACCTCAGGAAGAACATTTGAAGGGCCGGTTCAGACTTTCCTGCCGCGCAAGGGTCACTTCAGACAGTGGTCGAATCTGCTGCCATACCCTCCGTCGTGAAAAGATGCGCATCGAGCAGGACGCACACCACCTGCCAACCAGTTTCAGGGATATACCGCTTTCACCTGCGGTTCATCGTGAAGGCAAAAGGATCATGCTGGATGAAAAGCAGATTGCTGTTGGTGAACATGTCCACGGAGTCGCAATCGATGTTGGCACGACAACGGTTGCTCTCAGGCTGATTGATCTTGAAACCGGTGATCTTATTGCCGCTTCTGCTTTCGAAAATCCACAGCGGTTTGCCGGTACCAATGTCATGTCCCGCATCCTGTTTAACAGCCAGCACAAGGGTCGTCTGCAACAAAGGACATTGGCAGGATATCTCAGTCACGCCATTGATGACTTCCCGGTTGATCCAACAAGCATCTATGAAGTAATTGTCGCCGGTAATACGACGATGAGAGATCTCTTCTTCGGGCTTGATCTCACAACAATCGGAAAAAAACCGTTTCAGTCCGTTACCGAAATTGACTACCGCAACGGTCAGCGCCCATCTACCGCCGTAACGAGCACCGGCAGGCGATTAAGACTACCGGTGCATCCTGAAGCCAGGATCATCGGCTTGCCGGTAATTAGCAGCCATGTCGGCGCCGATGCGGCTGCCTGTCTGCTGGCAATTGCCATGTCTGAGCAGCAAGATCCGATATTGCTGATGGATATTGGCACGAATACAGAAATTATCTGCGGTAACCGCGAAAAGATTCTGGTTGCCTCCTGTCCGGCTGGGCCCGCGTTTGAAGGCGGTGCAATCAACTGCGGAATGCCCGGCATGCGAGGCGCAATCGAGCGGGTTTCAATATCCCATTCAGGCACTCGATTCAGAGTGATAGATGATGCACCGGCAGAAGGTATCTGTGGATCAGGGCTCATCGATCTTCTCAATCAACTAACGAAACAGAAGCTGATCGATGCAACAGGCAGATATATCGATGCAAAAGATCGCTTCTACCTGGATGACAATGCTGAAATCTATCTCTCAGAAGCTGATATCAGTGAATTAGCCCAGGCAAAAGGTGCAAACAGCGCCGGTGTGCAAATCACACTGGATCATGCGGGGCTAACCACGGCACAAATCGCCCGACTCTATCTCGCGGGTGGTTTCGCCCGCTACCTGGACACGGAATCGGCCAGGGGAATTGGACTCATTCCCGACGTGCCAACAAGCCGGATCAGTCAGATCGGGAATGCCGCCCTTGAGGGTGCAACCATGGCACTTTGCTCGGTACCCCAAAGACAAAAACTTGATCAGCTTGTCATGAGCGCCGAGCATCTTGAACTCGAGCGGGATGAGGCTTTCTTCGACTACTTTATCGATGGGTGCATGTTCGAGCCCAGGGTATAAAACATGCTGGTACTTAATTTTCTTCTTGCTAAATTGGTATACTCATTGCCATGAATCATCGCGAAAGAATGCTCGCAACCATTCGTGGGGAGAGCACCGATCTGATTCCCTGGTCACCTAGAATGGATCTATGGCAGATTGCCCATAGAATCCGAGGAACGCTTCCCGAGAGATTCGCCGATAAAGATGTCGTTGAGATTGCAAAAGAACTGGATGTCGCCTGTCATTCAATGGGAGGTGACTATACCCAGCGAGGCGGTGGCGACAACAGCCTGCGAGGATTCGGTTTAACCAACCATAGAGACTATCCCTTTCGGATCTCATTACCTGATTTCGATGTTGAAACCAGTGGAGATGGCGAAAACTCTCTCGCGGTTGTCACAACGCCTGTGGGTGATGTAACGACCCATCTGTACCAGACAGCCAAGATGGCCAGTGACGGTATCTCGCTCCCTTTCTTCAAGTCTCATGCCATTGAGTCGGTTGACGATTTCGAAGCTGTCGCGCAGGTATTCGAGCACCTTGAAGTTGAACCCAACCGACAAGCCTATATGAGATACCATGAGCGGATGGGTGATCAGGGTGTGGCGGTAGCATTCGGGTTCGTTGCGGCTTCACCCATACATCTGATGCTTCACGAACTCATCGCGATGGATAAATTCTTCTACCTCTGGGAAGACGAAAGACAGGCCATGCGTGAACTCGCTGAACGGATGACTCCCTTTTTTTTGAAAATGCTCGAGATACTTGCAGAATCAGATGCCGAGGTGGTTTTCTGGGGTGCCAACTACGATCAGGATCTCACCTGGCCGCCATTTTTTGAAGAAGAGATCGCACCCTGGCTGAAACTGGTGAGTGATCGTCTGCACAAATCCGGAAAGTTGCTTCTTACTCATACCGACGGTGAAAACAAGAACCTGTTGCCCCACTATCCGAAAACCGGTATTGATGTGGCTGACTCTGTATGCCCCGCACCGATGACCAAATGTACCCTCAAAGAATTACGTGAGGGCATGGGTGATAGTATTACCATCTGGGGCGGCATCCCCTCTATCACCCTGTTAGAGTCATCAATGACAGACAAGGGATTCAGTGAATACCTGGACAATCTATTCGAGTCCATCGGGCGAGGAAATAATCTGATTCTTGGCGTCTCAGATAACGTACCCCCCGATGCGAAAATGGATAGACTGGAAGAAGTGAAGAAGCGAGTCGCCGAGTTCGGACCTGTCAATACTGACTGACTGGCGATCTACCCCGCCAGCTTCGAATGATATTGAAACCAGCCGAACTTCTCCTTTGTGACAGCGCGGGTATCATATGACCCTCGTTTTGATTCAGATGATGGCTCGAACCTCGCATCAAGCGTACACCACGGCAATTTGGACCAGATGACTCAGAATACGTGATATTTGCGTTAAAAAAACCTAACATATCGCACCTGGCATACTGCAGCCACCCGACAATAACTACTCGATACCTGCAAATTCGAGGAAGATTGCTGCCGTTTTGATGCCGGAAGTTGATACCAAAGATCTCAGTGGAATAATTTAGTATGAGTCAGACTTTTTCATCAGTGGCTGAACCGCCGTCGTATATTCTTGAGATAACGGCGGAGAAAAACCTCAGCATGACCCGGCGATGGTTCTGGCTCAGCGTGACGGCACTCCTCGGCGCCGGTATTTTCTCGGTTCTTCTCGTCCTGGCGAGAACCCCTGTGATTGGAGAACTCATTCCCTATGCAGACTTCTTCCACACTGCCCTCGTTATCCACGTTAACCTCTCAGTACTGGTCTGGATTCTGTCATTCGCCGGGATACTTTGGAGCATAGAGGCCAGGCCCGGTTTAATAGGTCTAAACCAGGTAATCTTCGTCGGTATCGCGCTGGCAACCCTGATGATCGCTGCAACCGGATTTCTACCGAACGCCAAACCGGTCATCAATAATTATATTCCCGTCCTCGAACACCCCTTGTTTCTGACAGGTCTTGCACTGTTCGGAATAGGCTTCGGCTCACACGCGGTTACCGCACTAACCAATGTACCATCAGCGGGAGAGATCACCCGTGCACAGCATGTCGTCCGGTTCGGCCTTCTGTGCACATCGATTACCGTCCTTGTTTCACTGATTGCCTTCGCATGGTCATGGATCTATCTGCCCCTTGAAACCAACAGCAATACCTACTATGAACTACTGTTCTGGGGCGGCGGGCACATCCTGCAATATACCTACGTACTTTTGATGATGGTCTGCTGGCTCTGGCTCATCTCGGTAGCCCGTGTACCCATGATGATGAGTGAACGCGTACTGATAGTGATTTTTATCGCTGGTGTGATCCCGGTTCTCTACGCGCCTTACGTCTACCTGAGCTACCACATCACACATCCAATGCACCAGCAACTCTTTACCCTGCTGATGAAATACAGTGGCAGTCTTGCGACTTTGCCTCTGGGCCTCGTCGTTTATATCGGACTACTCCGTCGTAAACCCGAGGGTGATATTCAGGCATGTGCTCATGCCGCCCTGATCAGTTCACTGTTGCTATTTGGCGCAGGGGGCCTGATTGGTTTCATGATCCAGGGGAACGATGTCACCGTACCTGCCCACTACCACGGCAGTATAGTTGGCGTAACCCTCGCACTGATGGGGGTGGGATATGATCTGCTGCCACGACTGGGTTATCCCGCGGTAAACTTCAGACTCGCTAAAATTCAACTGTGGAGCTATGCCGGTGGACAGTTCCTGCATATCCTCGGTCTCGTCTGGTCTGGTGGTTATGGTGTCGAACGCAAAGTGGCTGGTGCTGAACAGGGGCTGGATACTTTCGGTCGCGTTGCTGGCATGGGGTTAATGGGATTGGGCGGACTTATATCAGCCATCGGCGGGCTGCTCTTCATCATCATTGCTTTTAAAGCGCTTATGGCCTCAAGAAGCAAAAACCTCAACCAGGGCAATTAAAACTCGAATCCGTCTATGCCAACTGATACTGATCCATCATTCAATGGGGAGAATCAAACTGCTGATACAAAAGTCAGCCGTCTTAGATCATTGCGGATGATACGTCTTGGTGCCTGGTGCCTGGCAGCATTGCTTCTTGCTGCGATGGCTGGCTGGCAGGCCAGGAACTACTTTCCAGAGCCTGAGAAACTGCCCGTCATAGATTCACTTGGTGGAAACTTCAGCCTGCAGAGTACCCGCGGTGGCATCAGCCAACTTTCTGATTTTAAAGGCAAAGTTGTATTGCTTAACTTTGGCTATACTTCCTGCCCTGATGTCTGCCCCACAGTTCTTGCAAGAATGCGGGACCTGGTGGAAGTACTCGATAAGGACAACGCCAGGATTCAATCCATCTTCGTCACGCTTGATCCTGAACGGGATTCAATTGAGAGACTTGGCTCATATGTAGCTGCTTTCGATAAATCCTTCATCGGCATGACCGGGACAACCGAAGAAATTGTGGCCGCTACAGCACCGTTTAAGGTCATGTACATGAAAGAGGCGTCCGATTCAGCACTGGTTTACGACATCTCGCACAACAGCCATATCTATGTACTGGATGAGCTTGGGAGAGTACGTACCACCTTCGATCATGGCATTACGGTGCCGGAGATGATCAATACGCTTAAGGGGCTACTCGAAGAAGAAAGCTGATCAGTGTTCTGACTAAATAAACCTCAAAGGTTTTATAGACCAGCTCTAATCAGCCCTATTCTATCGATCTGGTTCGCTCTCGAGGAAACTGGCAGTCGGCAGAGTCCGCTGCTCGTATTTATGCATCATCTCATTCAGCTTCTGAGTCCGATGTTCCTCGGGCAGGAACATCGAAACACCGAAACCAAATGACAGCAGCATCATAAGGGCAAGTACCAGGAGGACATTCCTGGTACCTTTGTCCATGGTTAAAGTCCCGTCGTTCATATCAGGACCTTTTCTCATATCGATAGGGAGTCCAATCTTCATTCACTTCAACGGGGAATGACTCAAAGTTCTGTGGTGGTGGTGGTGACGGTGTTGTCCACTCAAGTGACGCTGATCCCCATGGGTCACGCGGAGCCGCCGGACCACTCAAACCTCGGAACCAGCAAATAAAAGTTACCAGAACACCGGTCGCAAGGAACACAGCGCCGATAGATGAGACGACGTTGAGCGTTACCCAACCTTCGATTGGCGGATAATCGACATAGCGTCGTGGCATGCCATCAATACCCACCATCATCATAGCGAAATAAAGCAGGTTTGAACCCAGCATAATCAGCCAGAAACTGGTCTTGCCTATTGCCTCGGGATACATGCGGCCAGTCATTTTCGGATACCAGTAATAAACACCGCTGAATGCGCCCAGGGTCATCGCCATACCCAGTACATAGTGAAAGTGCCCTACGACAAAGGCTGAGTCATGGACGTTAATATCAAAGGCGGGCAGTGCCAGGGGAATCCCTGTCAATCCACCGATCAGGAACATGAAAATACCACCAAGGGTGAATAACATGGCGGTATTAAGCTTAATCGCTCCCTTGTGCAAGGTGGCTGTCCAGTTGAACACCTTAATACCTGTCGGCACAGCAATCAGTACCGTTGTGAACGACATGAACAGTCTTACCCAGTGAGGCATACCAGAGGTAAACATATGATGAGCCCAGACCAGGAATCCCAGCAGGGCAATCGCCCAGATGGCCCAGATCATTGATTCACGACCAAAAACGGGTTTCTGGGACATGGTGGAAAGTACTTCTGAAAATACCCCGAAAGCAGGCAATACCATGACGTAAACTGCCGGATGCGAGTAGAACCAGAAAAGGTGCTGGTAGAGTACCGGATCACCACCGCTGGCAGGATTAAAGAAACCCGTGCCGATAT
Organism: uncultured Pseudomonadales bacterium; assembly: GCA_964548025.1. GTDB lineage: Bacteria > Pseudomonadota > Gammaproteobacteria > Pseudomonadales > Azotimanducaceae > JAHRVQ01. Next base: position 6,737 of record CAZJRI010000109.1, on the reverse strand, counting down.
ATTTGTCCAGAAACAGCATAACCACTGCACCAACAAAAGCAGGCACACCAACCAACTGGACGACAATAGAAGACATCAGTCCATGAACGATCAGATTCATATTTCCGAGGGTGACGCCCTTGGCGCGCATGCGCAGAACTGTGGTAATAAAGTTGACCCCGGTACCCAGGGTCGAACCGGCTACGAGTAACACGATCAGCACATATAGCCCTGTCGGCCCTGCATTGGCATGCAACGAGAACGGCGGATAACCAGTCCACATCATCTTGATGTTCTGACTGGGGATCAGTGTAATGAGCACCAGTACACTCGCGGTGAAGAAAAACCAATAAGACAACTGGTTTAACCTGGGGAATGCCACATCACGCGCGCCAATAAGAATGGGGATGAGGAAGTTGGAAAAGGCGCCCCAGAAGGCGATAGCCCACCACAGCAGCATGACTGCACCATGCCCCGTCAGCAGGTAATTGTATTGATCAGGGGTGACGTATTGCACTCCAGGCTGGCTGAGTTCCAGTCGAATGACCAGCCCCATCAAGCCTGCCACTGAGAAGAACAACAATGACGTCATGCCATACAGGATCGCAATCTTCTTGTGATCTGTTGTTAATATCCACTCTCGAAAACTTGCCCGGAACCAAGGGGTAGCGGTTGACTCCTGCATTGATTGATCTCCTAGAATCTTCTAAATGTCACTGGCTATGCTCAGGAGAGCTTGAGCCACTCGTCATATTCTTTTTGTGTCAGCACTTTTATCGTGGCTGTCATATATGCATGTGCGGTACCACAGTATTCCCGACAGAATGCTTTAAATTCTCCGGTTTCATTAAACTGAAACCACATCTGGTTTATACGCCCAGGGGTCGCATCCTCCATGGTCTTCGCAGCAGGTATATGGAAAGCATGGATAACATCTCTTGAACCAAGATCCAGTTTTACCGGCTTTCCGACAGGCACATAAAGTTCACCGAAAGTTTGCTTGCCGCCCGGATAATCAAATTGCCAGGCCCACATCATTCCCGTGGTTTTCACAACAATCGAATCCGGTGGTGCCGTTCGCTGAGTTGTATAGAGGGTGGCTCCCTGAAATGCCAGGTAGATGCAAATTATCAGCGGTACGATAGTCCACAGCACCTCCAGTCCAACATTGCCGTGTTCGTCTGCACCAATTTCATTCTGACCTTCCTGATAGCGGTAACGGACCAGGAAGTAGACAATCGGAACAGCCACAATCAGGTAGATGACAACAGCCAGAGCTATCCAAATATCGAATATCCGATCCCATTGATCCGCCGGATAAGCAATCGGAACAGCTTTGTCGGCTGCTGCGGCTGCGGCGAGGTAGAACATCTGCATCATATTTCTCCTATCGAATCTTTTCTGGATGCAAGCGTGGCAAGGCCACACAAGGCCAGCACTCCTATTCCTGCAGCCCCGAAGATGAGCGTCGGGTGCAGGACGTAACGGCTCCCCGTTGCATCAAACTGAAAGCACGTCAGTGCCACCATATCCACAATTTCGTTCAGGCGCGGTTCCCGGTTTCTGCTCTCAATCAGAGCGAGTTCAACATCCCGGGATCGTGGTTCATTGCCATAAAGGTACCGCATGACTTCACCTTCGGGTGAAAGAAATACGAGTACGGAAGGATGAAGGAACATCTGGTCTCGCTCTGAATAAAAGAAATTGAATCCTACCGATTCAGTCAGACGAGTATTTTCACCTTCAGGCAGCAATCCGAACGTCCAGTTGGCTGGAATATTGTCGAGTGTGGAACGTACATGCGCCATGGTCATCAACGAATCCTCAACGTCGAATGAGAGGACGAGTACCCTGTAGTCCTCTTCTCTCGCGTCAATTTCAACCTCAGACAATTGTTGAATGGTGACCGGGCATGTGTGATTACAGTTATAGTAAGCCAAAATCAGGATGGTTGGTTTTTCCGCCATCAGTTCAGACAGCATCGTTGGTCCGGCTTCAGTCACAACTTTAACATCTGCTACCTGTTGACCCAGATACCGATTCTCCTCCACGCGAAGCAGGCTCGTGTCAATCTGGTCATCAGCATCCAGAGGAGCCCGATTTCCCATCGCTGACTGTCCGAAGCAAGCTAATACAGTAATGATCAGGGTCAGCAGACGTTTCAGGGTGTTCCTCCTATCAGGTAAGCGTTGGCCGCCACGAGCAGCCACATAATGTCAACAAAGTGCCAGTAAAGCGCAGCACCCTTGTAAAAATCTGTTTCGTTCTCTTTCATCAATCCAGCCATCACAACATAAAAGAGAATCGCGTGAATGAAGAGACCAACAATGACGTGGGAAGTATGAACGCCAGTCAGGGCATAGAAACTTGATGCGAAATTATTGCTACCTACGGTGAAACCTTCGTCGACCAGATGAGCCCACTCGTTCATATGAAGTACGACGAAGAGGGTACCAAGTGCAAAGGTCGCACCCAGCCACATCAGAGCCTTGGTTCTGTCACCGCCTTCGAATGCTTTTTCAGATAGCATAATGGTGATACTGGATGCCCAGAGTATAAAAGTGAGCCAGACAGCAAAACTCGCTTCAAGACCTTCAGGGATATAGGTGCCCCATTCGGCAAAGTTCTCTATACGACCCAGCCAGAAAGCGACGAAGACACATCCGAAAATAATGGTTTCGGACAGAATAAATGCGGCGACAGCAATAGGACCCAGACCTGGCTCGGTCTCCATTTCCTCGGTGAAGGCCTCACGGGCCCAGCCCGCCAGCCCGACTGCCAGGATAGCCATTACTATTCCAAACAGTACAATACCCGCTACCGGCTTCTCCCAGGTGAAGGCAGTTAAGAGTGCTAATGGTGTAAGCAGAACCCCAAGACCAACCACCATTGGCCATGGACTGGATTCATGATGGGAGTGAGTGGTCGCAGCGTCCGTCATTGTAGAGTGTCCCCCGATAAACAGTTACGAAAGCGGAGACAGCAAATCATCAATCACAAAGCACTACGCTCTGGATTCGCGATTTCCGCATGTTACACGTCAACTCGGACCAAGGTAATTGAAGCGCTCGGCAAGGTGTGTAGCGGGTACCCACTTTCTTATTGGCGGGCATCGTAGCGTTTTCATTGATATACGTCAAGCAAGGTCAGGAAAGGCAAATAACTGCATATTCTTTGATCTGAATCAAACAACAATAGCCTGCGGTCAGATCCTTGGATAAGTACACGGATAAAGGCGTTCGCGATTTGAACCGTTCGGCTACCGTCTCTATGCCTTCGCCGTGCAAAGGGGCACAATTCAGATTGAATCGGCGGCCATAACTATAACAGAATTGTCCCCTTATATTGATTGTTAGGTGAAATTATTTTTTTTAATTTCTTCCTCTCAAAAGGAGGTTAACAAACCCCTGCCTCTCCGGAACGAGATGAGTCTTCTCAGCAAAATCCAGCAATTCATCACGGTCAGTGGGCAACAATCTATCTGCAGTATGATCGATCACACAAATATCCAGCGGCAAATCCTCAAGCAGCGACAATAACTCTCGAGCAGATGACCCTGCTTTCTCCAGCGCAAACGGCCAGAATTCAAGAATCATAGTCAGATGGGCCGCATTAGCCCTTATTGTCTCAAGTAGCCCTTCAACCACAAAAGTCTCTGCTCCCTGCGTATCTACCTTGATAAAATCAACCCTTTGCACCAGAGATGTCAGTGCAATATCGCCCGTTATCAAAGTGATAGCCTGACGTTCCCGCCCTGTATCTTCTCCAAGCCTGTGATCGCCCAGATTTGATTCGCTCAGATACAGCAGACCTTCACCCTCCTCTCTGTGCAGTGCACTTTGAAAGGTTGTGAAGTTCCTGAACCGGGACCTTCCCAGATTTTTTGAGAGCAATTCGAAATTTCTTTGCTCGGGCTCGAAAGCAACAACTTTTCCCGCTGCACCGACTAGATGAGAAGCAATCAACGAGTAATAACCCAGATTTGCGCCGACATCGAGAAATACCTGGCCAGGTTTCAGGAAACCGGTAATCAGGGATGTCTCATATGGCTCCCAGATTCTTTCCTCAATCAGTGCTTCTGATACCAGATCATGCGAGTCATGCACGTTAAGGCTCAGTTCACCGTTAATAGACGGGATCTTCAGGTCAACCAGCAATCTAATTCTCTATTGGGACAAGGCGTGTGGCGCGAGTTTACACCGAAATAGTCCTTGATTGAGGGTGTGATAGAAAGCCTGAATCCATCACTGTCAGATGATGATTCGAGCGGCGATCTGTCAATCATCATCTCTCAAGATTAGCCCTGTGAATAAGGCTCAAAACATATCAATTTTGCCGTGTCAGGTGCATACTTGGGGCCTGTTCCATCCACGGTGAAACAAGTCCTATGCAGTCGTTTATATGTATGAATTGCGGATTTGATGTTGGCGATAATCCATTGGGTATTTGCCCAAGTTGTAGCACGGATTTGTCGGTAATTGATTGCCTGGCTTGTTCATATTCAGGACCGAGAAGATTCTTCATAAGGAACGACGAAAAATGCCCGGAATGTAGTGCCAGGGTACATATTCCGGAAGGTCCAGGCATCTCTCTGGTCAAGACTGAATCTGCAAGACCGACCGTGCTTTCAATCTCAAATGGGGTCATCAAGATATGGCCTGTTCTGATGTATCTCATTGCCTCTTCTTTTCTGATCGCAGCGAACACCGTGCTGTTCATGATGTTCAGTCTGCAAATCGAATTGACGCCGCTCTACCTGCTCTTCATGGTCGCGTCTACAATTGCCGTGATCGGCCTGAATATTGCGATATTCGGAGGGCTGATCGCGGCAATAGCTAAAGAGATGTTCTACTTCTCCAATCAGAAACGGGTTATTGCTGTTATCTACTTCACCTTCCTGGTGACGACCTGCATCACCGGTTATCTCTTCATGCTGCTTGACGTCAATGTGAAGGATATTCTGCCTGCACTTTCGATTCTGCTGATATCTCTGGCAGGTTCGATGGCATTCACAACCAAACTGATCAATCACGCCATTCAAGAAAGTGAAGCACTGCAAGCCCAGAGTGGTGTCGACAAAAAAGTGATGGACTTGTATGCAGGCACCTACGACGAAACGAGAGGTGTTAATTCATTAGAATTTAAAGTGGTCTATGGTGATCTCTGCGTTGGTGTCCCTGAAGACGGTCATCTGACAAAGACCAATGCGATTGATATTAACAAGTTCGAACACGCTGAAGATAAAGAGCTGATTTTCACTTTTGTGGAAGATGAAGATTATGATCTTGTTGCTGGCATGGGCGAACTGACCCGGTACTATCAGAGAGTTTCACCCTGACTACCGGAATTACTCAGCCTGGTAAACAAAGAGGTGGCAGATTCAGCAGAGACTATTCTTCCGCCTCTGTCACACTGTTGGCCAAATCGGTCTGTCTAAATTGAAAGATCTTTAAGGTTATAATCCCGAATAACCTCGTCAACGGTACTTTCATCCCACCGAAAATCATCTTCCAGCCCGGCAAACGGCTGATAGACATAACGCTCCTCGCCCGGGTAGTACTTACTTCGTGCGTCAACGGCAAGGGGGATAACACTGGAACGATCAAAGATACGCTGTTCATCATAGACTTCAGATGCCTGCTGGCTGAGTGCCCCGTGAGCGCCCAGTACGGAGGCTCTTCGGTGAAAACCAAAGGTCATCGACACTCTAAGGTTTTCAGAAGTATTGGGAAAGGATCCATGCAGCGCCTGTCTGTTAACAATAGTGACATCACCCGGATTGCACGTAAGCGGCAGTGCGCCAGGTAACTGTTCTGATCCATCATTGTCTTTAATCAGAGCCTTGATATCGACCCTGCCCAGCTTGTGCGTACCCGGCACCACCCAGAGGCAATTACCCGGC
>CAZJRI010000109.1:0-846 GCA_964548025.1 uncultured Pseudomonadales bacterium | reverse complement strand
TGGAAATTAAATCCATGACTTCCTTCGTCCCAGTCCGGCGAGTCCCAGAGTGATACCCCGTCCTGATGCCAGGATACCGCACCTCCAAGCCCTGGTAGCTTGACAAAAGTCGCATCATTATAGGGGGTAAAGTCTTCTCCGTTGATACCCTCGGCAATGGTCAGCAGAAGACGATTACCATATAAGCGCAGACCGGATTTCATCGTCTGGCACATACCCGACATGATATGCACCACTTCTTCCGGTGCCTCTTTATCGGGAACCGGTTCGGTCATCTTGATCGCATGGCGACCACCCAGAATATCAGTGCCTCCCCATGGATCTGAAAGTGGTTTTACGAAAAGATAGGATGCGCGCTGGAAGTCCTGGCCAAATGCAGGTCGCCCCTTAGAATCGACGTTTGCACCACTGCCTGTTGGCGCATGATCCAGCAGATAGTCGATTTCTGAACGAAGCTCATCGATCTCATTTTGCTCGATCAAGCCTTCAAAAACGTAATAACCGTGCTCCCAGTATGCGTCGAGGATATCCTGATGCAGTTTTCCCTGATCATTCAATCGGATAGGTCCACGGTTGCCGATCTCAGCAGCGATAGCCTCTCCTTTTCGTATGTAATCGGCCATGCCTGCTGCGTGTTCTGCTGCGCTTGGTTCGCTTATTATTTCAGACATTTTTGTTTACCCATGTTCAGCGTTGACTCCTGACTCTAACACACTGAATTGCACCGTGTTTAATTCGCTTTGCAGCTAGTCATAAATAGGGTTTTTGACTATTGTCACTTGCGTAAGACACTAGACCTATTTGATCTCAATCCACGTCAATCAGGACTGGGGTGTCAGTTGCCAG
>CAZJRI010000108.1:0-18514 GCA_964548025.1 uncultured Pseudomonadales bacterium | reverse complement strand
GCATGATATTGATATGGCCCATGGCAACCTGTTTTTGATCGAATCCGGGTTCTGTCGGTGGATCAGAAAATCCGTAGCCAGGAATCGACGGGCAGATTACATGAAAGGCATCAGCCGGGTCTGAGCCATACTTTTCAGGCTGGGTCAGCATGGGGATTATTTTCGTGAATTCTGATACTGAGCCTGGCCAGCCGTGAGTCATGAGCAATGGCAAGGCATTCTTGTGGCTCGATTGTTGGTGGATGAAATGAACGTTGCGATTGTCGAGATCAATTTGAAAATGGTCAAGTTGATTCAGGCTTGCCTCCTGATCTCGCCAGTTAAATTCTGTTAGCCAGTAATCACACAAAGATCGCAGGTAATTCAGATCTGTGCCGTATTGCCAGTTCTGGCCTACCTCATCGGGCCAACGGGTCAGTTGAAGTCTGCGATATAGATCACTGAGTACATCTTCAGGAATGTCGATAGTAAATGGTTTGATCATTCTCTGTTCCTTTTCAGGTGATTCCCGTTGACGGGAAGAGTTGTGAGGCTAGTCGGATACACATTTCGAACAAAACCCAGGATTTCAGACAGGGGTTTCGAACTGGTGTCGGCTATTCTGGGTAGTACAGTGCCATCAAATATTCCGGAAAGGGGGAGAGATTCATGGAAATTGTCGCGCATGAAATGTACGAATTTCAGCGTTTTAAAACCATCCATCCAGTCGTTGATGAATTTGTCGAATACCGCTGGTTTCTGCCCCTGCTTCGATTTGATTAATGGATATAGATTGATCTCCCTGCACCAATCAGAGATACCTGGAAGGTCGAAATGTTGTTCAAGATGCGGCGATGACGGACTGCTTCCAAGAAGCGAAAGAAAGCGCTTCAAATTTATAAAAACTTTGGGGTTATAGAAGAGGCAGGGTTCACCGGATTCCAACTGATCCGTGAATTTTGATATGCCGATTCCGGTACCAAAAGGCACCCTGCCAGAGAGTCGACCTGAAATCTGAATGATCGGTTGACTGAGCCTGTGTATTGTTCCGGTCTTCGCCAGTTTGTTCAGAAGGTAAAAATCTTCACCGGCATTTCTGGCGGGAAAACCCCTGACTTTCGCATAGTGCAGGCTGTTGATCGCAATCGTACTGCCAATTGAAGGAAATGCATAAGGTGAAGATGCATAGGTCAAACCGGCGACATAGTAGTGTAATGATATTTCGTATAAATAAAGTGCGTTCCGGGTTTGAACTGAACTGCCCTCATCGACAAAGTGTGAATAGGGATAGATGCCCGCTGCACTATCTTCATCATCATATCCCTCCAATGATTCAAAATAGGTAGCTGGCAACCGCACATCAGCATCGGTATTGAAGATCCATGGATGCGTTACAATCCCGCGGGTGATAAGCGCAAGAACGATATCGGCACCTATTTTCCTGGCACGACCTACGCCTTCTTTTTGCGGGATTGGTTCAAGGCACCGGTCGACGACGAGGATCGGGTATTTATCTGTTGTTTTCAGGAAGGTCAGATTGTCCTCAGTCTGAATGATGGTTGAGGACTGCCTTATCTCTTCAAGCAATGCTGATGTGACCGATTCATTTCTCGTGGGCGAGTTGGCAACGAGAACAATCAACAAATTCTCATTGGTTTCAGCCCAGACTTTCTGGAGTTGCAACCACGTTTCCTGGTAGGCAGGGATAACAAGGCAGTAGTCGAATTTTTTTTCTAAGAGCCGCTCAGGGCTGTTATCTAAAAGCCGCTCAAGGCTGTTAACTTCAGGTTCGGCGTATTGGTTGAGATATTTTTTTACGACCCTGTCAGTTTGCATTGCCAGACAGAGTTAATGCACACGCGAACGAATCGGGAGTTTCGCGATGATTTCTGCTTCGATGTCGACCCATTCGTGCCAGCGATCCGTCACCAGATCCGAAGGGAAGTAGGTATTTGCGAGATTCAGGAAGAGTGTGTGATGGTGTGCCTCGTTTACGGAGAGAATCCGGTAGAATTCTGCCAGGGTTGGTTCTTCCAGGGCACCGGCTACCATATCAAATCGTTCCGCGCCCCTGGCTTCTATCAGGGATGCTGTCAATAACCTGTCCAGAAAATACTGTTCCGACCCTCGTCTGATCTTTTTGATGAGTTTATTGACATAAGGATCTTTCTCATCAGCCAGCGGAACAAGATTACGCTTCAGCATTAACTTCATTACCTGGCGGTAGTGATTGAGTTCTTCCAGTGCAAGATCAATCATTTCTTCCACGAGGAGTGTTTTATCGGGATAGTGAGAAATCAGTGACATGGCAACCGCAGATGCCTTTTTCTCATTGGCTGCATGGTCAATCAGAAATTCGTCGAAATTATCGAGTACTGCAGCTAACCATTCCTGAGGTGAACTTATACCTAATGAATGTTTCAAAGCAGTTCCTGGAAGAAGGCAGATATCTCTTCGAGTTCTTCATAGCAGACCTGGTGCGCCATGGGATAATCGAACCACCGTACGTCATAACCAAGACGTATCAGATTGTCTCTTGAAGTAGCAGCCCTCATGATGGGAATCATCGGATCTGCGGTGCCATGAGCCATCAGGATGGGTATGGCCAGGTTGGCATCGGTTCGTTCCTGTTCTGTGCTTCTGAGGTCGAACAGGTAAGTCGACAAGGCGAGAACGCCAGCAAGTCGTACCGGGTATCTGAGTGCAGTCTGCAGTGCAACTACACCCCCCTGGGAAAATCCGGCCAGCAGGATTCGATGATAGTCAATCCCTCGTTGTTTTTCTCTTTCTATGAAGGCAGCGATCTGTTTTGTTGACTCGTCAATATCATCACCGCCCGAAGTCTCCGAATGTGGGATGAAATCGAACCAGGCTCGCATTTCCTCACCACCATTTATGGTGATTGATCTGATGGGTGCATGGGGAAATATAAAACGGATTGCAGAATCAGAGGGGAGATTGAGTTCGGGAACAATCGGTTCAAAATCGTGCCCGTCTGCACCCAGACCATGCAACCAGATCACAGTTGATCTGGCGGTCGATTTGGGTTCTATCTCGATATGATCTAAGAGCTCTTCAGTCATTCCTTACCTCGAATCTACTATCCAGGAGAGGAATTGTCCTGGTAACGTCTTTTAGAATGACAGAATACCAGTTTTGGTCTGAGTTTGAGTAGGTATTGTGCAGATTAGCTGTAGCGTGTTGGTCTGCCCGGGTTATCTCGCTATCTACTGAGTTTCTCGAATTCCAGCTCATAGAATTCTTCGGCAGGCCTGGCAACGTAAAGCTGGGTTTCGGGATATCCGACTTTAATCAGGCCGAGTAATTCTTCTCGCCTGTCTTCGGGCATCTCAAAACCGAAATAGACCGCTCTCAACTCGGCGGGCTTAAAATTCAAGTCGATATACCAGTCTTCGACGTCTTCTCCGCAATCCAGTTCCTCTTCTGACAGCACTCGCACACAGCGCCATTCCTTTTCAGATGATTCACATTTGTTTTTGGTTAGCAGTTTTGATTCGAATGATTCGATGACATTCGCTCTTTTAATACCGACAAGGTCATCGACCTGCTCCTTCACATGGGTCAGTCTGGAGCGCTGGGTTGAGTACTCCACCCGTTTTGGATCAGTGATAAGACCATCGTCATCACTAGTGAAGCGAAGTGCAATGCCTCGATAGTTATCTGCATATCGTTGCCAGGATTGAAGGTCTTTAACTGTTTCTGACAGGCAAAGAATTCTTGCATTGGCAACCAGGTCGTGCCAACAGGACAACATCTGGCATAGTTTCTCCTTGAGTGTTTCAGGCGTTGGCGCGAGCAGTTCCGACAGGGCCTCAAATGCTTCGACCTCGTCTTTGAAGCGATCTTCAGATCTCCAGCGGCGAATGGCTTTGTAGAGAGGATGCTGTGGATGTCCTTTGGGTAGATCTCTCGAAAAGATCATGGATGTAGCGGTTTTCAGCATGGCCTTGTTAATGGTCATATGATCAAAGTTGAGCTTCGGATCAAGAGGTATCGCCCATGGTTCATCAAAGAGTTCAGGAGAACTCCACCGGAGGGTACCTGTGGAAAGTATCTCTTCGCCGATATCAGCAGAGGCGTACTTTATAAGTGAATCAGGTGCGGCCAATGTTCCATCCTTTGATTGAAAATTACTGCCTTGTTTGGTCGAAATGACTGCCTGAATTTAAGTCTAGCAAAAGGTTAAGAATTCGCCTGAAAAGTGGGATTGTTGCTCAACCTCGGTGAATATGACTAAATGAGCGCAAGAATTACTAATATCAGGAGTTATCAATGGGACCACTTTCAGGAGTCAAGATTATTGAATTGGCGGGTATAGGACCAGGGCCATTTTGTGGAATGTTGTTGTCAGATATGGGGGCCGAAGTGATTCGGGTGGATCGTATCGGTGCCGGCGGGGGCCGCGCGCAGGATGTTCTGGGAAGAGGGCGAAAATCTATAGCAGTTGACCTTAAAAGTGAAGCGGGTGTTGAAGCGGTTCTCAAGTTATGTGAAGGCGCAGATGCGCTTTTTGAAGGTTTTAGACCCGGCGTGACGGAAAGGCTGGGCCTGGGACCCGAACAGTGCATGGCACGAAACGAGAAGCTGGTTTACGGTCGGATGACTGGCTGGGGTCAAGAGGGGCCGATGTCTCAAGCCGCAGGACACGATATCAATTATATTGCCCTTTCCGGCGCATTGAGTGCGATTGGGCCTAAAGGTGGCAAACCCGTACCACCGCTCAACCTGGTAGGTGATTTTGGTGGTGGAGGCATGGTACTCGCATTTGGTCTCGTCTGCGGGATTCTTGAGTCGCAGAAATCTGGCAAAGGTCAGGTTATTGATACAGCAATGGTTGATGGCGCAGCGATACTAATGGCAATGTTCTATACCATGAATGCTTCAGGGGCCTGGAGTGCAGAAAGAGGAACCAATCTTTTGGATAGCGGATCCCACTTTTATGATACCTACGAGACCAGTGACGGCGGGTATATTTCATTAGGTTCCATCGAGCCCCAGTTTTATGCGCTTTTGGTTGAAAAAGCCGGTCTGGATAAGGAGGAGTTCTCATCTCAGATGGACCGCGATCGATGGCCTGACTACAAAGAGAAAATAACCGAGGTGTTTAAGTCCCGCACAAGGGATGAGTGGTGCGAAATCATGGAGGGCTCGGATGTCTGTTTTGCACCGGTTCTGTCTCTATCGGAAGCGGCAGTACACCCCCACAATCAACATCGGGGGACCTTTACCGAGTTGGATGGTGTTTTACAACCCTCACCAGCTCCTCGTTTCAGTCGTACTGAGCCAAGCCTGAGCACGAGTTCCAGGATTCCGGGTGAGGATACAGTGGAAGTTCTGAAAGGCGCAGGCGTCAGCGAATCCGAGATCGAATCGATGCTCCAATCTGGTGCGGTAGGCACTGCTGGTGACTAACGATATTAACTGGGTGAGGTAGGAAACCCTACAAAATCAGAGGGTTTGCTGACTTTTTGAATGCATAGTCAAACCAAAACGGTTGGGTAGTGGCGCACGAATACCATAATTGTGTACGGAAACATGCAGATACCTCATATCGTGAATATCGTAATCTTAGTCAGAGATTGACTGATGTTAGATATTTGTCAAAAAGAACACTAAATTCCATTCCTTTTTGTGAATATTGGGGTAGAATTGCGCCACTTCTTATATCGGCTTGGAACTGACAGTTTCAGAAGGCCAGTGAACACGATTGGTGCAAGTGGCGGTCAATGACTGCAAGCTACGATGAGGTGGAGAGTTATTGTGTTTGGCATGAAATTGGGTATTGTTGTTACCTGGTATATAAGCGCAATATCCATTTGTTAGCTGAGTCAACCAGGGATATATCCATTAACCAGATTACAATAGGTAACAACAGATGAGCGTAGAACTACTTGATACTACCCGATTCCATGGGTTTAGAGTCAGGCGTCAGATCGCAGGTAAGACTTACCAGGAATACTTTTCTCTTAAAGAAAATGGGAAACGATTGCGTGGAGCAGCCCGGGCAAAGGTAAAGGCAAGTGCAGAAGAAAGAGATGCCGTACTTGAAAAACTGCAAGCCAAAGCTAAAGCCAAAGCTGCCAAAACTGCCTTGTTTGACAAAAACGGGAAGGTTCGTGGCATTCTTTTCAGAATGAAAACCGAAAAAAGCGGTACCCGCACTCCGGTATTTCAGATTGGCATTATGTCTGCGAAGGTTGGCAAGATTGTCAACACGACCGTCTCTATAAACCTGCATGGTCTTAAAGGGGCTTGGGGAAAAGCAGTCGATTTTTATATCGACCATAAAAAGATTTCCAAGCGATCCCAGATCTACAAGCAGCTTTTGAAAGCACAGCCTACTAAGGCTCAGCTTGAAGCCATGAAGCGGAAACGCAAGAAAAAAAGATAGATCAGATCTTCGATCAGATTAAAAAAAGAGGCTTTAACGCCTCTTTTTTTTGTTCCAGGATTCAGATCAGTTTTGAATACTGAACATGTGGTATTGTCGGTACCTCCAAGCATGCAGAGAGTTCGATCTATGACCTACAGGGAAGAATTTAAAGAGGCAATTGAAAATCCTGAAGCTTTCTGGCGCGACAAAGCAGGAATGATCGACTGGTATAAGTTCCCTGAAACGATTCTCAGCAAGGATGAGAACGGTAACGATGTCTGGTTTGTCGACGGTGAATTAAATAGCTCGTATCTTGCCCTGGACTATCATGTCGAGAATGGCCGGGGTGATCAGACAGCGCTGATTTATGATTCTCCGGCAACCGGAAATGTCGCGAAATTTACCTATTTAGAGTTGCGGGACAAGGTCGCCTTATTTGCAGGCACGCTCGTCAATCTTGGCGTGGTAAAAGGTGACCGGGTCATCATTTATATGCCGATGATTGTCGAAGCTGTCGTTGCAATGCTTGCTTGTGCTCGAATCGGTGCCATCCACTCGGTAGTTTTCGGCGGATTTGCTGCAAAGGAACTGGCTACTCGAATAGATGATGCCAAGCCGAAAGTCATCGTCTCAGCTTCCTGCGGGATCGAGTTTGCCAATGTTATTGCCTATAAACCTCTGCTGGACGAAGCGAGGGAAATAGCCGCTCACAAGATTGAACATTGCGTGATTCTTCAGAGACCAGAGTGCAGGGCGGACCTGGGCGAATCCGATATCGACTGGCTCGATGCGTTGAAGGATGCGGAACCTGCTGACTGTATCAGCCTTTCAGCAAGTGATCCCCTTTATATCCTCTATACCTCGGGCACGACTGGCAAACCCAAGGGAGTTGTTCACGAAAACGGGGGGCATGCAGTGGCATTGCGCTATAGCATGGACTCGGTCTATGCGATAAAACCGGGTGAGGTCTATTGGGCGGCATCTGACGTCGGATGGGTTGTGGGCCATTCCTATATTGTTTATGCACCCCTGATTGCCGGGTGTACGACGATACTATTTGAGGGTAAACCGGTGCGTACCCCGGACGCAGGCACTTTTTGGCGAGTGATCCAGGATCATAAAGTCAGCGTATTTTTCACAGCACCGACTGCATTTAGAGCAATTCGGAAGGAAGATCCTGATAGTAAATGCCTCAAGGACTATGATATTTCGTCACTGCGCACACTATTCGTCGCCGGTGAGCGGACAGATCCACCGACTTATCACTGGCTGAAGGAAATTCTGAAAATTCCCGTTATAGATCATTGGTGGCAAACGGAAACAGGATGGCCGATAGCTTCGAATATGATGGGAATCGAACCCACAGAGACTAAACCCGGTTCAGCCAGCTTCCCTGTGCCCGGATACAACGTTCAGATTCTTTCACCGAATCATGAGCAACTGGGGGTAAACGAAGAGGGTGATGTTGTTGTGAAATTACCCCTTCCACCTGGGGTTCTGCCTACCGTCTGGGAGAACCATCAACGTTATATTGATTCTTACCTGGTTCAGCACGAGGGATACTTCAACACGGGAGATGGTGGATATTTTGACGACGAAGGATACCTGTTCATCATGGGGCGAACCGATGATGTAATCAACGTTGCCGGACACAGACTTTCTACTGGCGAGATGGAGGAAATCGTAGCCTCCCATGAGGCTGTTGCCGAATGTGCTGTCATAGGAATTGAAGATGCCGATAAAGGTCAGGTGCCGGTTGGACTTATGCTTCTGAAAGACGGCTCTAATATATCGAGTTCAGAGCTTCAGGCTGAACTGGTCGGTCTGGTTCGAAAACAGATTGGCGCATTCGCCAACTTCAAGCGGACGATGGTCGTACCCAGATTACCAAAGACCAGATCCGGTAAGATCCTTCGACAGGTAATGCGAAAGATTGCAGATAACAAGCCGTATGAGGCACCGGCTACGATTGACGATCCGGCGATTCTTGAAGAAATTACAGAAGGCTTCATTGAGCATAGTATTGGTCTGGTGGCACAGAAGGAGGCAGATTAGATGGCGACGGTGTTGATTACAGGTGCTTCATCAGGATTTGGTCAGGCCTGCGCGGAAAAGTACTCAGAGCATGGTCACAAGGTTATCCTCGCTGCAAGGCGAGGTGATCGACTGAAAGTATTGGCGGAATCTCTTGGCAATAACGCGTGTCATATAGACCTGGATGTAAGAGACAGGGAGGCCGTGACCAACATAATCAGCAAAATTCCGGATGGTTTTCGGGAGATTGACATACTGGTCAATAACGCGGGATTGGCACTTGGACTAGGGGGTGCCCAGGATGCTGACCTGGATGAATGGGACACCATGGTAGATACGAACATAAAAGGTGTTATGTATCTGTGCCGAACCCTGCTGCCGGGGATGATTGAAAGAGGTGGGGGACATGTGGTGAATCTTGGTTCCGTTGCCGCCAGTTGGCCCTATGCAGGGGGCAATACCTACGGTGCCAGTAAGGCATTCGTGCATCAGTTTTCCCGAAATTTGCGAGTTGACCTGCAGGGCACGAATATAAGAGTGACCAATGTTGAGCCGGGAATGAGCGAAACTGAGTTTTCGGTAGTGAGATTTGGCGGAGATGAGGCCAAGGCGGGAGAAGTATACGAGGGAATGAAACCCTTAAGTGCCGTAGATGTGGCTGAAATCATCTACTGGACAACAACTCTGCCAGCTCACGTCAATATCAACAGGATTGAAATTATGCCCACGACCCAAACCTGGGCGGGATTTGCCGTTCATCGAGAAACTTAACGGCTGTCTAAAAAATGGCTTTTCCTTGTATCGATACCAATTATTCCCTGTATAATGCCCGAAGAATGTTATACGAGATTTCTCACAAGATATGATCATCGTCCATGGAACATTTCCCGTCAAACAGGAAAACAGGAATACTGCTCTGGAACTAATGCGCAAGATGTCTGTCGCCAGCCGGGCCGAACCTGGTTGTGTGAGTTATGAATTCTATATTGGTCTAACTGATCCAAATACACTGCTTTTATTTCAGGAGTGGGAATCGGTAGATGCGCTGCAGGACCATTTTCAGACTGATCATATGGAAGATTTTCTTAGGGTATTACCCGAGGTATTAGACGGGGAACCCTCTACGAGACGCTACGAAGTCAGAAATACAGACGACTTTATTGATAAAGATGTTTCTGATTTCGAACCGGAAGCCAGTCAGCAACACGAATTTCGCGACAAGATAATACACTAGCCTGTATGGCGCATGCCTGGCCGGCCGCGCACGGCCAGTGGGCCGCCCCTTGCCGGTCGCCCCTACTCACGCTATAAAATATCCAGTACTGATTCCGGGGGTCTGCCAATTCTTGCCTGACCATTTGAAATGACGATCGGTCGTTGAATGAGTATCGGGGCATTCACCATCGCAGCAATAAGCTGGTCATCAGAAAGTCCCTCGTCCTGCAGATTCATGGTCGAATATTGTTCTTCCGATGTTCGCAGCAGATCTCGGGCACTGAAGCCGAGAAGCTTCAGAAGATTATTGATCTCGTTAGCATCCGGGGGCGTCTCCAGGTACAAAATGGTTTCAGGTGTAACACCATTCTCCTCCAATAAAGCCATTGTTTGTCGGGATTTTGAGCAGTTAGGGTTATGATAAATTGTAACGGCAGCCATATTGTTCGTTTACTCCAGGGATAAGCAGGCAAAACAGGAAGAGAAACATAGCAAGATGAGACCATGAAAGGAAATATATCGGCTCAACCCGGCAATGTGATGTCTCAGGTGCTGGCGTTCACTATTTATCTCTGGAAGCGGTTTTCTGAAGATAACTGCCAGTCAACAGCCGCTGCTCTGACGTACCAGACGTTGTTTGCAGTTGTTCCGGGTTTGACAGTTGTATACGCGATCTTGAATTCTTTCGAAGCGTTTGATGGATTGAGCGATCGGGTGCAATCGTTCATATTCAATAACATCATTCCGGAAAATGTTTCAATTGTTCAGGAGTACCTGGTTTCATTTTCTGAACAGGCAAGAAATCTTGGTATACCCAGCGTCATCCTGTTGGCCGCCATGGCAGTGCTGATGCTTACCACCATTGAACGCACGTTCAACGAGATCTGGCGCGTGAGTGAACCAAGGCATGGATTTCAGAGATTCCTGATGTATTGGGCTGTACTGACGCTGTCGGCGCCGTTTTTGGGAGTCAGTCTCGCGACAACCGGTTATCTTGAGTCTCTGCCATTTATTAGCGTGGTGACAGAGACCACCGGAATCTTGCATCTGGTACCCATTTTATTGACCGCAACTTTGTTTACCCTGGTTTATATGATCGTGCCCGGTTGCAGGGTGCCTGTAAAACATGCGGCTGCAGGTGGTGTCATCATTGCAGTCGCATTTGAAGTAGCTAAAAATCTATTTGTTTCGATCATGTCTCAGTCGAGTTTTGAGGCCATCTACGGCACCTTTGCTGCGGTTCCGCTGTTCCTGTTGTGGATTTATGTCTCCTGGACAATCATTCTGATGGGTGCGGAGTTCGTTAAAAGTTTAGGGATCTACCGTTTTGCCGGTGGCTACGAATTGGAAGAATCGTTATTTCAGGTAGTCTATATTCTAAAGCTTTTCCATGAGGCGCATCAGGCTGGCAATGTGATCTCCGATTACGACTTAAGGAACCATGTCCGTCGTATCGATCTGGAGCAGTGGCCGGAAATCCGGTCCAAATTAATTGAAATGAATATCATAAGAGTTGTTGCGGAAGGTAACCTTGTTCTATCAAAGGATCTTAAGAAAGTGTCAGTATGGGATCTTTATAAGGCCTTCCCATGGCAACTGCCCCGCGAAGTCAGAGGCAATAAGGACTGGGAAAGGAAACTATCGGAGCGGTTCAACGTTCTCTATAGAGACGGCGAGGCCAAACTGGGCGGAGATCTTGAGAGTTTGTTTGAGGTGACCCAATCCGAAGAACTGACACAAGAACAAACACAAGAACTGACACAAGAACCAGCACAAGAACCAGCACAAGAACCAACACAAGAGACCTTTGACAAAAAGGCAGAGCACGAAGAGGATCTGTCAACAGATAACTATGCCAGACAGACAACCCCACAACCCAAGTAATCATCTCGCAATTTCACGAACTGAATTAATAGAATCCAATTACTTATGAAGCACTTATTCACTTTCTTTATCGCCATAACCCTCCTGGTGTCCTGTTCCAAACCCGATTTCCATGATGCCGATGGAAACGGAATTTTTCTGAAGGATCTGAATGAGAAGTGGCTGATCGTCAATTACTGGGCAACCTGGTGTGGTCCGTGTATTGCTGAGATTCCTGAACTGAATGAATTGAGCACTGAGTACTCAGACAGGGTAAACCTGTTGGGTGTAAATTTCGACCATCCGCCACTTGATGAATTGCCCGCGCAGATCAGGAAGATGAAAATTGAATTTCCTGTTTTCACGACTGAACCTGCACCGTTGCTTGGCATTGAGGTTCCGCTGGTGCTGCCAACAACTTTTGTTTTCGCGCCTGGCGGCAAACTGGTCAAGACGCTGACTGGTCCGCAAACGCGGCAAACGATACTCGATGCGATGGAGACTTCGGGGTAGGGTTGCTAGTAGTGCTGGGTTCAATTTATATCAGCGTCAAATAGCACATGAAGACATTACCTGCTAGCCACTAACATTCCTAATGGCCTTAAGTATGTGCTATCTAGCGCCGAGACACATGCGGCTAATACGACCGAATGATCTGGTCCGAGGTTCGGCCATCAAAGAGATCCAGTTATTTGTAATGCCCCGGGAAAGCTCCGGTCTACTCAGAACCGCCAAGTTCTTTGAGAATAACCTCCTTGAGATGTTGTGCAATACCCTCAAGTGGCAGGTCTTGATTTTCTCCTGTGCGACGCGCTACGTATTCAACCACACCCTTTTTCAGACCTCTGTCACCGATAACAAGTCGATGAGGGATACCGATCAATTCGGCATCGGCAAATTTGGCGCCCGGGCGCTGATCGTCGCGATCATCGAGCAGGACCTCTACGCCAAGTGCCAGCAGTTCGTTATAGATAGCATCTGCGGTCCGGGCAACCTCTTCTGATTTATGTGCGTTGATAGGGATGATAATTACCTGAAATGGTGCAATGAGTGTCGGCCATATCATGCCGTTGTCATCGTGATTCTGTTCTATGACAGCAGACACCAGTCTTGAAACACCCATGCCATAACATCCCATGGACATCACCTTTGCCTTGCCTTCGCTGTCGAGCACAGTCGCGTTCATCGCCTTTGAGTACTTGTCTCCCAGTTGGAATATATGCCCAACTTCGATGCCGCGTTTAAATGAAATGGTACCCTTGCCATCGGGGCTGGGATCACCTTCGACGATTTCGCGGAGGTCATAAACAGCATCCGCATGACAATCACGTTCCCAGTTTACGTTGGTCAGGTGGAATGAATCTTCATTGGCCCCACAAACAAAGTTGGCGAGTGCATCAGCACTCCGATCAACCAACACTGGAATATCCAGATTTACAGGACCGATTGAACCTACGGAGCAGCCGATAGCCTGTCTGATACTCATATCCGCAGCCATCTGAAGTGGTTCAGCGACTTCAGGAATCTTCTCGGCTTTAAGCGGATTAAGCTGATGGTCTCCCCGGACTACCAGTGCGACCAGGGGAACCTCACTTCCCGCCACGATTAATGTCTTAACTGTTTTGTTGGTCTCAATATTCAGGAACGATGAAACATCATCGATAGTTCCAACACCCGGTGTTTCGACCCGTTGAAGTGCTTCGGCTTTCTCGTTTGTTTTCAGCGGTGCTATGGCTTCAGCCGTTTCGATATTTGCCGCGTACGAGCCGTCGTCACTAAAGGCAATTTTATCTTCACCAGAATCTGCCAACACGTGAAATTCCATCGAGGCACTGCCGCCAATGCTCCCGGAGTCAGCCAGCACAGGTCTAAAATCAAGAGACATGCGATTGAGTATACGACTGTAGGTATCGTACATCTGCTGGTAGGTCTCGTTCAGGCTTTCAGCGTCCATATGAAATGAATATGCATCCTTCATCAGAAATTCCCGCGCTCTCATGAGCCCGAATCTTGGTCTGGTTTCATCACGGAACTTGGTTTGTATCTGGTAGAAATTTATCGGTAGCTGTTTGTGGCTTTTCAACTCGTTTCTTGCAAGGTCGGTAATAACTTCCTCGTGGGTTGGGCCGAAGCAGAATTCTCTCTGATTCCTGTCGTAGATTTTCAGTAACAGGCCGTCATCGTACTGCTCCCAACGACCGGATTCTTTCCACAACTCCGCTGGTTGAATAGCAGGCATCATGATTTCCTGGGCACCGGAACGGTTCATTTCATCTCGGATGATCCCTTCGATTTTTTGTAGGACCCGCAAGCCCATGGGCAGCCAGTTATAGATGCCCGATGCGAGCTTGCGAATGAAGCCGCCTCTTATCAGCAATTGATGGCTCACGACCTCCGCGTCTGCGGGGGCTTCTTTCAGGGTGGCAATGGTGTATCTGGATGCTTTCATAATTGTTGATAAAATAGGCTGAGTGTCAGTGATTGTACAACGTAAATAGGAGGTTTACAGAAATGTTGCATTCAGGCGGATGTCATTGTGGTCAGGTAAAGTACGAATTTGAATCTCCTTCAGAAATTACCGTGCACATTTGCAATTGTTCAATCTGCAGGTTAACCGGATATGAACATCTGATCGTCCCCCGTGGGCAATTCAAGCTGCTCACCTCCCAGTCAAACTTGTCTTCCTATGAATTCAATACAGGTGTTGCAAAGCACTATTTCTGTAAAGTTTGTGGAATAAAGTCCTGGTATATACCGAGATCAAACCCGGACGGCATTAGTATCAACTTCCGATGTGTCCGGCAAAATGCATTTTCATCAGTCGTTATCGAAGACTTTGATGGCCAGAATTGGGAAGATAACGCCTCTACGTTGTCGCACCTGTCGAAACCACCCAACTAGCTGAAACAATCCTAGCTCAAACAATCCTAGCTCAAACAATAAAAAGGCCGCTGATTGCGGCCTTTTTGTTTGTCGAGAAGATCTTAAACGAGTTCTTTCAGACCTTTGAGCGGGAGCACCTTGACCTTGGTGCTCGCCGGTTTGGCTGCAATGTCCATGGTTTCCCCGGGACGAAATGGGTTGGGAACATTCTTCCGCGCTTTTCGTGCTGGCTTCTTGACTGTCTTGATTTTCAGAAGTCCGGGAAGCGTGAATTCACCAACCGCGCCTTTTTTCACGTGACGTTCGATCAGGTTGGTTAATTCTTCGAGTACTGATGAAACTTGCTTTTTGCTCAAGTCAGTATTGGTCGCAACTTCACTCAAAATTGCGCTTTTGATATATTTATCCTTTATCGCAGGTAGCTTCTTTTTTGGAGCAGCTTTCTTTGTGGCGGTTTTTTTTGAAGACGCCTTCTTAGCAGCCATTCGGTATTCCTTATATAGACGAGATTGATTTTGATTGTTAAAGAGCTGAGTGAATTAACGCTTAAATTTCAGTGTTTTTGCCCATATCTTTAGTGGTGCCATTTATACGTTATTGGTAATTGGTTCGCAAGAGATTAACTCCGATTTTCGGAAATAATTGACTCGAACTGACGACTGGTACTCTGAAGGTTTGAGGACTGGTTCACATATGCCGATGCAGGTGAATATGGTGTTTAGATTTTATGCGTTTTGTTAAAGATTGAAGGGCTTCCGTCCGCAATTGGCAAGTGTGAGTATTACAACCCGGCAACTCCTGCCTATGCCAGCCATTAATCAGGATACCCGCTGATTTCGAATTTTGCTGATTATTTTCGCTGATTATTTTCGCTGATTATTATAGAAGAATGTCGGTTTTCGAAGAGGAACTATCTAGCCGGTTTATATATCTGTTGAATCGCCGTATTAAAATGCACCATCCACTGACTCGAGAATTGCGTATCGCAATGGCGATTAACTTCCATGACGCCATGCATAATATTATTACTTCCCTGAGCGGTAAATGCGTCGACGATGGCCAGTATCTTTGCACCGTCGCAGATTTCATCGTTGTTAAGTTGGTAGGGGTAGCCGGTACCATCTACATGTTCATGGTGCGCCTGAATCATCTCTCTGGCTTCGGGCCACTTTCCCATCCTGTGGATTAGATCTGATGCGCTGCTGATATGAGTTCGCATCAGGTTGCGCGCTTTAACCGACAGCTTTCCCTTCTTGTCCAGAATATCGATTGGCAGGAATCCCATTGCGAAATCATGTGCCAGTGTCGCTGCAACTAACTGAGTCCTGTCCACCCTTTTACCCGAAAGTTGATTCATTTTAAGAGCGAGTCGAAGGCAGTTGAAAGTTCGATTAAGCCATCTGTCTGATCTTTCCTCGACTGTGAGTGCTACACTGATCAGGAACAGCAGGTCACCACAGATATTCATTTCATGCGCTTCAATCAAACCGGTAATCCGGTTTATGGACAAAGTGTCGTGCCTGGTGGCTGTGTTGTCTTCCATGACATCTGGTTCTAGTGATCCTTGACTATAAAGAATAGCAATGGAATCGACTTTCGGCAGGGATGTCGCCATTCAGCAGTATTGCGGTATAATGCGCGGCCGCTTTTTTTAGAATACTTGCGAAATTGAGGAATATACTCTTATGCCGATCTATGAGTATCAGTGTAGTGCCTGTAACCACCGGCTCGAAAAGATTCAGAAGATGTCAGATGATCCTCTGAAGGACTGTCCTGCCTGCCACGAACCCAGCCTGAAGAAACTGGTATCCGCGGCAGCTTTCCGTCTGAAAGGAGCCGGATGGTATGAAACGGACTTCAAGACAGGCTCGAAGAAAAACGTGCTGCATGGTGTAGAAGGTTCGGATTCTGGTAAATCCGATTCAGATGGTGGCGGTTCGTCAAAAAGTGGTAGTGAGAGTTCTGGCAGCAGTTCTGAAAGCAGTGGCGGAAAAAGCAGCAGCGATTCATCATCTGGTGGCACGCAGAAAAGTTCAGTCGGCAGTTCTACATCCAGCGATAACTAGTCTGTTCGACTCATCGCTGTCGCGTGACTTGCGCTGTAACAAGGGGACTCTCAGCTAGCGTAACTGATTTACTTGATTACTGTTTAATGAACAAAAGATCAGGGTTGCGGTTATTCACCGGGAGTCATTGTTTACCAGAGCTAATGTTCAAAGGCGCTGGTATTTACCTGAACTATTGCTCGCCAGGGATATCGTTATCAAGGACCATGGTTCAGGCTAGACTGGATTATTGAAGAATAGGAATTTGTCGATTACAAGGGGTATAAAAATGCGGAGCCACTACTGTGGTCAGCTCAGAGAAACTCAAATTGGAGAAGAGGTCTCCCTCTGCGGCTGGGTACATCGTCGTCGCGATCACGGCGGCGTCATATTCCTCGATATGAGAGACCGTGAAGGTATTGTACAGGTTGTCTTTGATCCGGATACAGTTGAGGCGTTTGAGCTTGCTGATCAGGTTCGCAACGAATTTGTGCTGAATATTCGCGGGAAAGTCAGGGCGCGGGATGCTGAGGTTGTCAACGCCAAGATGGCAACAGGTCAGATTGAGGTTCTGGGAAGTGAAATCACCATTTTAAACAGATCGGAAACACCACCTTTTCAACTGGATGAATACTCAGAGGCGGGTGAGGATGTTCGATTGCGGTATCGATATATAGATCTCAGAAGACCGGAGATGCTGGAAAGACTGCGCATGCGCTCAAAAGTAAACCACTTCATCAGAAACTATCTTGACGGTGAAGGCTTTCTCGACATTGAAACACCCATATTGACGAAAGCGACACCAGAGGGCGCAAGAGATTACCTGGTGCCAAGTCGTACCCATCCCGGTGAATTTTTTGCACTGCCCCAATCGCCCCAGCTTTTTAAACAGTTGCTGATGGTGTCAGGGTTTGATCGTTATTATCAGATTGCCCGGTGTTTTCGAGATGAGGATTTACGGGCTGATCGCCAACCGGAATTTACGCAGATAGATATTGAAACGACTTTCATGGACGAGAAAGCCATCATGTCCATGGCTGAGAATATGATTCGAACCTTGTACCAGGAAATGATTTCGGTAGATCTTGGAGAATTTCCAATCATCACCTATTCAGAAGCAATGCGTAAATATGGCAGTGACAGACCGGATTTGAGATTTGACCTTCCTCTGGTTGATGTGGCTGATCTTATGAAGGAGGTGGAGTTCAAGGTATTCAGCGCTCCGGCCAACGATGAAGCATCACGGGTGGTCGCACTTCGCCTTGCAGATGGAGATCGGCTAAGTCGTAAAATGATTGATGACTATACAAAGTATGTTGGCATCTACGGTGCAAAAGGTCTCGCCTATATAAAGGTCAACAATATTGAAGCAGGGGTAGAAGGGCTTCAGTCTCCGATTCTAAAATTCCTGCCCGATGAAGTTGTGATCAATATCATGGATAGAGTGGGGGCAAAGAACAAAGATATTGTATTTTTTGGGGCGGACAAGGCCAGCGTTGTAAATGATGCGATTGGTGCCCTCCGGTCGAAGCTGGCTGAAGATCTGGATCTATACGAAAGGGAGTGGGCACCGTTATGGATTACGGAGTTTCCAATGTTCAAAGGAGAAGGGAAGCAGTGGGCTGCTGAACATCATCCGTTTACCCAGCCAATTGGTGATATCAAAGAGATTGCTAAAGACCCTGCTTCCGTACTCTCTCGAGCCTATGATATGGTGATTAATGGCAACGAATTAGGTGGTGGCTCTATTCGTGTAAACGAGACCGCAACTCAGGAAGAGATCTTCAAGGTGCTGAACCTGTCGGAAAATGAAGCCCAGATGAAATTTGGATTCTTGCTCGATGCGCTAAAATATGGTGCGCCACCTCACGGCGGGATCGCATTCGGGATGGATCGACTCATTATGCTATTGGTTGGATCTGATGCGATACGAGATGTGATTGCATTTCCGAAAACCCAGACAGCGGCCTGCCTTCTGACTTCGGCCCCAAGTGAAATAGAAGAACCTCAGTTAAGAGATCTGCATATTTCGCTGAGAAAACCCGTCAAATAATCTGTCGTTGATCTAGTACGAGCTTCAAGAGGTAGAGAATGGCCGGAC
>CAZJRI010000107.1:397-18589 GCA_964548025.1 uncultured Pseudomonadales bacterium | reverse complement strand
TCTGCGCCCGTAGCTCAATCGGATAGAGCATCGGCCTTCTAAGCCGAGGGTTGCAGGTTCGATTCCTGCCGGGCGTGCCAGTTAAATCAACGGGTTATGTATCTAGACTGAACCCAGAATCGCTATTTGGCCATTCATCTGGCCTTATACAGTAGCTTTCTCATTTCACGGCATGGAAACCTGCCAGACATTCGCGATTGGTAGACCAGTTGAAAGTTGACCCAATTCCCGTAGCGAAAAAGAGAGCCGTGCTGTGGTTTTTGTCATCCAAAGCGAATGTGGTTAATTCCTGATTTAGAATGATATCGGTGTTAATAGCATATTTTTCTTCGATGAGATTCCGTCTAAAGCGTGAGAATTGACAATTGTGCGTACGGTATCTTTCAATATTCAGACGAAACTCGGGCTTCGTACAAGATCGCGACCCAATTTTTGGTTTTACCTCGTGCCAATAGTCTTCCTGCTGTAGTATTGTTGTGTGGAAATCAAACATCCACATTCAAGATTTGAGGGCTAAATGGCACTGGATACAACAGAAGCTGAAACGCCTGGCGAGTCTGATACGAGCAAGATTAGTCGTATATTCAGTACTGAGTTTCGGGATGCAAATCAGGAAAGTGCCTATCGTTTTGCCACATTCAAAGCTGATGCCCTACAGACCACCACCTTTGTCTATTTCTCAATTTTTGCAGTTTTAGTGTTCGTTGTTGCCGACGGATTATTTGATATTCAATCTTCGACATACAGCATGCTAGTTTTGCTGCGGCTGGGGCTTGTTGTCTTCTTCGTGGGCATATTATTGATCCTATACCGATCCAAGACGCCTGGCCGAACCTATTGGTCGATGTTCACATTCATGGGGGTGATAAGTGTGGGTACGGTCCTTATTGATTACACAAGACCGCCAGAATATCTCGGGCACATTTCCACAGATATCCTCACCATTTTCTTCTTTTATTTTGCCGTCCGTTCGCCTCTCAAGATGCAATTTACTATAGCCATAAGCTTCACTGTTGCGATACTCACGATACTCTTCGTTCACAAGCAGCCACCGGACTCACTATATTACTTCAATATTCCAGTGATTCTCGCGCTCGCCAATCTCATTGGATATTTGGGTGCCCGCCAGCATTCCGTGGTACGCCACACCCAGTTTCTTGAGAACAAGCAACTGCTCGAAGCCCATGACAATGTCCGTACCTTGTCGGGTCTGGTGCCTATCTGTTCAGGCTGTAAGAAGATCCGTACCGATGACGGCTACTGGCAACAAATCGAGGCCTTTATTAACGAGCGATCTGAATTGAACTTCAGTCATGGAATCTGCCCGGATTGTAAGGTAGATCTCTACCCTGAGTTGCTTGATGACAAGTAACGGGAACTGCAATGCAAGTCGATCCCAATCGGCAAGCTTTATTGTGTCATTGCCAGGACATGGGAATTCAATGTTCCGATAAGGAAAAACATCGTGTATTATCGCCCTCCGAAAACTGGGAATATGCAGTAGTCAGGTTACTGATATTATGAAACGCTGAATTCCCAATAAGGTACATATCTCTCGCATAAACACTGCATTTATTCATGGCCTTCTAAGCCGAGGGTTGCAGGTTCGATTCTGCCGGGTGTGCCAGTTTAATATGGTGGGCGTAGCTCAGTTGGTAGAGCTCTGGATTGTGATTCCTGCGGTCGTGGGTTCAAAACCCATCGTCCACCCCATATTCAAGTCTAATGCGATTCCAGCGTTCGTGCCCTGGGCGGGGCCGGTCAAAACCCATCGTCCACCCCATATTCGTTTGCTTTGAACGATCTTTGTGACTAGATCGAGGGATCGGCTTCAGAGAAAACATGGCTACACAAGCGCGTCGGTTTTGAGTCTTCTTCCTTGAATCGTAGTCCTAACCAGGGTGGATGGGAGAAAACTCAAAAGGTGGCTGACTTAACCGCGACCCGTCGTTGGAGGTAATGATTATATAGAACCGTTTGAAGCTGCGAGTTAATCCCCGAACCCGACAAAAGTCACAAAGTCCTCGTTCCCCGCGCGGTGTGATTTAACGGTATTTGCTGCGAATTCCTCATCGGGATAACCCATTGCAATACAGATCATGATGTTCTGATCATCTGGTACGCCTGCATGTTCACGTACAATATCTGATTGCATAATACCCTGGCCATTGATAACCGTGCCGAGACCGCGTTCCCATGCAGCAAGGCAGATACCATAGCAGACAGCCCCGAGATCGAATTGGCTCATCGCTGCTGGTTCGAGATACTTGTCATACGTCAATACCAGAGATACAGGCGCATCAAACTGTTTGAAGCCTCGCATCATCCAGTCCATGCGACCCTCTTTATCGTCCCTGGCGATGCCCATTGCCTCAAAGAGTTGTACGGCAATCTCAATCTGACGTTCACGATGGACGCCCTCCCAGGCCTCCTTCATTGGGAAATCTCGTTTTGGCTTTACGCCAGTCATCATATTGTGAACATTTCCCTTTCGAATTCGCTCCAGCGGTTCGCCGGTGATCACATGGACGTACCAGGGTTGGGTATTCATTGAAGAGGGTGCTCCCTTACCTACTTCAATAATTTCTCGGATCACCTCTTTTGGTACCGGATCTGGTTTATAGCCCCTGATACTTCTTCGCGCTTTCACTAATTCCTGATATTCCATAAGTATTCCAATGTTTTGTGAGTTTTCTCTTCAGGGATTGCGGGAAATACTATCCCATAAGACGATGTTGGTGAAAGCCAAGATCGCGTAGGTGATACCAGGATTTCCGAGTCACATCATCTGCCATAAAGAGATCTGATGAACCTGGAGAAATAAATCCAATCCCCCCAACTGATTTGGCAGTAAGAAGTCAGATTTCAGATGGAAGTTCCCCGTAAAGAAGGATTCATGGAGTGGAAATATCTTCAATCTGTGCTAAGTCAAAGCTGGACTGGCGGCTTTGGATCCGCTGGAGAGCTCATTCTGAGTGCTAAACCGCTTGAATGGCTATTTGTCCCGACTGTGAACAAAGTTCGCATATTCCGACATTTGTCATTCAAATTCCCCTCGTCGGTCTGGCCGAAACTACCTTTGGTCAGTTTGGACTGTAAAAGATCCTCAATCACTAGGAGTGTAGTGTTTATCGGAGTTTTGAGCAGTAATATACGATATTAGCGACTACTCTTTATTAAGTTACTTCTTTATCAAAGCAATTTGAAAAAGTTATGTTAAGTCAATCACCAAAGACAGCAGAGAAATCTACACCAATGCCGGAAGCATGGAAGAAAGGTGATGGACCCCAGCAGAAGGACCGTCGGAGAACGAAATCCTCAAAGTCTGGGTCGATAAGAAAATTAGGGCCTAAAAGGCCGGATTCACCGGTGCCCGAGGGTATTGCGCTGCCCGCTGATCTTGCGCAATCGTGGTTGGTATGGCAGTGCCAGATGGTGGCAGGAGTCATTCGGGGCGCAATCTACTCAAAAGCAGACAAAAAATCTGATGAAACAGAAGTCCTGATCGCTTCCTGGAACGATGAAGGCGGCAAAGAAGTTGAAATGAAGGAGATCTGCAGAGAAGTATTTACAGATGGCCATGGCGTTATTCGTGCGCGACAGAACTACGGAGAAGGGGAACTCGCCACTTGTGACCTGATTGGCTGCCCGCTCGTTGCTGACGACACCATAGTCGGTGTCGTGATACTGATGATTTCAACGCGCTCAAAATCTCAACAACATGCTGTACTACAACTCCTCCAGTGGGGTGGCATATGGGTTGAGAAGCTGGTGCAGCATGACATGGCCAAACGACAGGAGTTTGGCAACTTTTCTACCAATTTGTTAACAGCAGCGCTAGAACTACCGGCCCTGAGTCTGACGACTCTTGAGATAGCCAACAGGCTGGCAGATCGATTTGACTGCGAGCGGGTCAGTGTGGGACTCCGCAAGGGTATGTCGATTCAATTGCTGGCGGTATCTCACAATACCAAATTCGATCCAAGGACCCAGTTGGTTCGACGGATTGAAGCAGCGATGGAAGAAGCGACAGATCAGCTCAAAACCATCAATTTTAACGGGAGCAGAAGAAGTGACAGGACACCACTTGCTGTACGCGCCGAGTTGACGGCAGTCGTTAAGAAAGCACACTACGAACTCTCCAGGCAACAGAGTTTTGGTTCCACATGCACAGTGGTACTGAGAGGGCAGTTCGGTTACATCGGTGCGGTTACTTTCGAGCGACCAGCGAATCATCCTTTCGATAAAGAGACCATTGAGAATTGCGAGAGCATCGCAAAACTCGTAGGGCCAGTACTCGAGATGAAACAGCGGGATGAACGGCATTTTTTCCAGAAAGGTATCGCTGCACTCTCTGACATGAGTTCAGACATTTTTGGCCCTGCGCACCTCAAATTGAAGGTTTTTTCAATTGCAGCATTGTTATTGCTGGTCATCTCGTCCCTGTTCAACGGGATGAACAGAGTGACTGCCCCTGCGACCATTGAAGGAGCAGTGCGACACATGCTGGTTGCCCCTCAGGCCGGATATATCAAACAGTCAATTTCCCGGGCAGGTGACCTCGTTAAGAAGGGGCAGCTAATTGCTCAGCTCGATGATAGAGACCTCAGCCTTGAATTACAGAAATGGCAGGGAGAGAAGAACAAGCTCCAGAAGGTTTACCAGGAAGCGCTTGCCCAGCGTGACCGAACGAAACTAAGCGTGACACTGGCTCAGATTGAGCAGGTTGAGGCGGAAATGAAGCTGGTTGAAGGTAATCTGTCACGGACCAGTCTGATAGCACCCTTCGATGGTGTGGTAGTCAGTGGTGATTTCAGTCAGTCGCTCGGTGCACCGGTTGAGATGGGTCAGATCCTCTTCGAAGTGGCGCCGCTGGACAGCTATCAGGTAGTGCTTGAAGTCGACGAGTTCGATGTTGCAGGTCTCGAAGCAGGGCAGTCTGGTCGCATGGTGATCGCAGCGTTGCCAGAGGCAACTTTTGAGGTATCTATAAGCAAGATAGTCCCGGTTGCCGTTGCAGGTGACGGACGAAACTATTTCAGAGTTGAAGCTACATTGGATCAATCCACAAGTATGTTGCGTCCCGGTATGCAGGGAGTCGCCAAGGTTGATGCAGGGGAGCGCAGGCTATTATGGATCTGGACTCATTCGCTCACTGACCGACTTAGGCTTTGGGTCTGGTCGGCAGGATTGTAGGTGGCTGGATGACTGAAGAAAATCAACAGCCGGACTGGTCTCAACTGGCAGAGCTTCGCCCAAGACTGCAACGCCACATGAATACTTTCTCACAGGTATACAGAGGGGATCGTTGGTATGTGCTCCACGATGCCTCAAATGCCACCCACCTGCGCTTCAATGGTCCCGCTTATGAATGTATCGGGCGCTTTGATGGCGAATTGACATTAGATGAAATATGGAAAATTGTCTCGAAGAAGCTGGGCGATGATGCCCCGACTCAGACTGAAATTATTATGATACTGGCACAATTGTTTTCCATAGGTGCCATTCGAGGAGGCATCTCGGTCAATGCGAAAGAATTCCTGAAGAAATTCCAGGGAAGCCACAATTTGAGGAAGAAGCTCAATCCGTTGGCGATTCGTGTCCCGCTGTTTGATCCCGATCAATTGCTTAATCGAATAGTGATGTTTTTCAGACCCATGTTTTCCGTGACAGGATTTGTCATTTGGTCAGTTATCGTTGGATTTGCGTCGTTACTGGCACTTATAAATTTTTCATCGCTCGCCGCCGCGGTGAACGACGATCTTTTCAGCACCAATAATCTCATTTCAATGGTGATCTTATATAGCTGTGTGAAGCTGATTCACGAGTTTGGGCATGCGCTTGCGGTAAAAGTCTGGGGAGGTGAAGTACACGAAATGGGCTTTACCCTGTTGGTGATGGTGCCGATACCGCATGTTGATGCAACTGCCGCGTGGGCATTTCAGGACAAACACAAAAGGGTCATCGTTGGTGCTGCAGGTATACTGGCAGAATTGCTGCTCGCCTCTATTGCGTTGTTCGTATGGCTGGCAGTAGAACCTGGCGTGATTAAAGATATTGCACTGAATGTTATTTTAATAGGCAGCCTCTCTACATTGCTGTTTAACGCAAATCCCCTGCTTCGATTCGATGGTTACTATATTCTTCAGGATCTGATAGAAATCCCGAATCTGTCAACTCGCTCAAGTCGTTTTTATCTTTACCTGATTCAACGTTACCTGTTTGGCATCGACCAGGCTCGCTCCCCCCAGACAGCAGATGGTGAAGAGATATGGTTCGCATTTTACGGTCTTGCGGCAACCTGTTATAGACTTGTTATCCTATTGGCAATCACGTTGTTCCTGATTGAAGAATATCTGGTCGTAGGGGTTGCGCTCGGTACCTGGGCGATAGCGACTCAAGTATTGTTGCCCATCTCACGGGGTATCTTGTTTTCGTTTTCAGGCATCCCCGTTGCGGAACATCGCAAACGGGCAAGAATGGTTACAGTTGGGTTTGCCGTTGCGACATTTCTGGTGCTGGGATTTGTGCCCGTTTCATTAACTACCAGGGCAGATGGTGTTGTTTGGGTGCCTGACCAGGCACAGGTCTTTGCGGATACAGATGGATTCGTAGAACAACTCATCGTTTCATCGGGTGATACTGTGGAATCTGGAGACGTACTTGTGCAAATGCGTAATCCGGAGTTATCTGCGCGTATCGCTGTTCTCGAGGCCAAAAAGCGTGAATTGGTACTCATTGGCAACTCAGAGTGGTTTGGCAAGCGAGTTCAGTCCCAGATTACAAAAACTGAACTTGAGTTTGTTGAAGCCGAACTGACTTCCCTGAGCGAACAAGCGGATTCCCTTCAGATTCGAAGTGGCACCTCCGGCACGGTTGTATTACCCGGCGAAAGTGAAATAAAGGGGTTATATCTTGAACAGGGGCAGATGCTGGGTTATGTAACCAGCCAAGATCGATTGATTGTGAGATCGGTAGTTTCACAGACCGATATTGGTCTGGTCAGACGAAATGTAGGCAGTGTACAGGTCCGGCTCGCAGAGAATCCCACCGAGACTGTTGAGGCCCAGATTATCCGAGAGACCCCCGCTGCAAGTTCTGAGTTACCGAGTGCTGCGTTAAGCACTGCAGGTGGCGGGACGATAGCATTGAGCCAAACTTCATCCAATACCAATGCCAATATCGCGGCTGAGAAGTTGTTTCGGGTTGACCTTGAGCTACCAGAAGGAATCAATATAACTGGGCTTGGCGAAAGAGCATATATAAGATTTGATCATGGGTCGGAACCACTGGCAATTCAGTGGGCCCGTCTTGGTCGTCAATTGATACTTAGTAGACTCTCATTGTAGATGGAACCTGCATGTTAACTATTACTCAAGATTATCAGATAGTTCAAGTTCAAGCTGAATCGGTCGATATTCAACAGCGAAAGCTGACGAACGAAATAACTTCAATCTCTCGGCGAGATAAGATGAATAAAATAGCCAGGGCAACTCTGGTCACTATTTCATGCTACCTGCTGATGCTGGGGAATACCTATGCACAGGAGGACTCGTTTGGTCGCACGGCTGATACGCTCCCGGAATTTGACTGCGTTATTGAACCCAGTGAGGTGGTTGATATTGGGAGTGCGGTGCCTGGCGTTATCCAGACCATATTTGCCCACCGAAGCGACCCTGTAAGAAAAGGTACTGTTGTTGCGGAGCTTGAATCCAGTGTCGAGCATGCGACGGTAGAACTCTCAAGAGTTCGTGCAGAATCAACGACATCTATCGATCTGCGAGAAGAAAGTGCTGCTTTCGGGCTTCGTACCCGTGAACGAAATCAGACGCTGTTTCAGCAGTCCTCAGTTTCAGAACACGATATCGACAAACTTGAAACTGAAAATCGAATCGCGCAATTGCAGGTTCGTCAGGAAGAGGACAACAAAAGCATTGCAGAGCTGGAATACCAACGAGCACAGGCCGTACTCGAGAAGCATAGGATCAGAACGCCTGTCGAAGGCGTGGTAATGGAGCGATTCAAGACAGTGGGTGAATATGTGGAAGATGATCCGGTTCTGCGGATCGCTCAGCTGGATCCCCTACATGTGGAAGTAATCCTGCCGATTGAATATATGGGCAGACTGAAACCGGGTCGTCTCGCAGAGGTCATGCCGATACTACCTGGATTTTCAGGAAAGATTGCGGAATTGACGACGATTGATAAAGTGGCTGATGCAGCGAGCGGCACTTTTGGTGCGCGTTTGACTCTGGCAAATCCGAATTATGAGATGCCGGGCGGGTTAAGGTGCAGCCTGGCTTTTCTGCCGGTGAGTGAAACTCCTGTCATTGCAGATGCTGGCCTCGGGGTGGAGGAGACGCTCGATGATGTTGCAGCGAGAGAAACCACTGCGAGCGATACCGTATTTGCAGCCATTGTAGATACCCTGCCTGAATCAGAAGATCGAATACCTGAACTGACAGAATCATCAGCTGAAATAGGCAAGATAGTCGCCGTGATCAAGCCTGAACTGATCAACGCTGAGTCAGTGGCATCTGAGTCAGAAACGTCTGAATTGATTGTATCAGGGCCGATTACTTCTGAGCCGGTCACAACTGATCTGGTTGCTGTTCATGATGATATTGAAGACTCTGTCGTTGAAACAGAGCCCGCTGAGAAATCTGAAAGTGATGTCAGTGAGCTGACACAAATTGAAATGACAGAAAGTGAAATGACAGAAAGTGAACTGACAGAAAGTGAACTCGACTTCGAGATTGATATTACACCCGGTGAGTCGTTCGATAATGACGAAATGATAATTGCGGGTATAGAGTCAAATGTTTGTTACAGGGTAGGTCCAATACAGGATGAACTCATTGCCACTCAACTTTCAGACATGTTGAATTCTGATTCCACGGAGACAATTATTGAGTCTGATCTCACTGATGAATCGTCCAGATACCAGGTAATTGTCCCAGGCAATCTGGATAGAGAGACGACAGTTGCCTTGCTTGAGGAACTTAAATCATCAGGTTTAACAGACATGTACATAATGAGCGGGGGGGACCACAAGGGGCTCATTTCCCTTGGCCTCTATTCGATGGAGAAATATGCATTGGCTCGTCAGGAGAATCTCAACGCCATGGGGATTCGAGTTGAGATTATCGAATCCCGTGAGGAAAAACCCCGCTATTGGGTGAGTCTGTCTAATAGCGGTAATCCGGAAATAGAAACCGAGGTGTCAAATCTGACATCAGATCTCGTGCCTGATGCCAGTATCGAACCAACTAGCTGCAATCAGATGAGTGCACGAGTCGAAGAGAAGAATGAGCCTATCAATCTGGAAAATCCGCAATCCTGTTTTGAATGCAAGTCTTCTATTAATGGTGAGGATGAAGATAAACATCAGCTCTTCACGCTAACAAATAGTAATTCCAATTCAGTCATCGACAGTCACTAAGGAAATAGCTATTACTGTCAGTCATTAATTACGGACTAAGTATTAGGAGCAGGAATTCCAAAGTCCGAAAAAAGTGGGTAGCTCCAACATCGCCAGGAACGACAAAATTCCGTGCAAATCGCGGATACACGTCCAAGATCAATCATTTGTGTCATACATGCATCATATTCGGCCGTTGATCAAAAATAGGTCGAATCTGGGTGTACTTGTGGTGAGATTAGACTTTGCAGGCCGGTACCAGTCAGGCGTCAGATCGAACGCCTGGTCGACTGGCTGCAGTGTCAATTCCTGACTGGAAGAACATTGGATAGATTTGATGGAAAAGACATTAAAAACTGATGTTGAAAGTGAGAACGAGAAGATGGGCGTGTCCGGCATTTCTGTTCCTGATGGAGATGTGATTTCACGCATTCGAGAAATATTCTACCGTAATAAATACGCCACTAAAATTAACCAGAAGCACGTTGAGTTTGAGTCGAAGTCCAGTCTTGAACCAATAGACGTGCTGCCGAGATTGTTTTCGGCGTGTCAGCCTGTCAGGAAAAATGAACTGCTAGAACTACTCACGACTGATGACATTAGTGAGTGGCAAAACGCGGGGCTTATAAATGTCATTGAAGGTCGGGTAATACCGCTTGTCAAAATCAAGGTCTTTAGAGGATTGCTCATTGCCTCGGACATCGAGTGGGCACGCAATCTGAATCCTGATCCTAATGTCGTCATGGGTATTACCGACAGTACAATTTCACTCTTAGATTACACAGTTCGACGCCACTCACACAGAACCCTCGACCTTGGCACAGGTATGGGAGT
This sequence comes from uncultured Pseudomonadales bacterium, assembly GCA_964548025.1. Taxonomy (GTDB): domain Bacteria; phylum Pseudomonadota; class Gammaproteobacteria; order Pseudomonadales; family Azotimanducaceae; genus JAHRVQ01. The sequence goes on along the minus strand of CAZJRI010000107.1, from coordinate 8,334 downwards.
TCAGGCTCTATTGGCTGCCAAACACAGCGACGAGGTTACGGCTGTTGATTTGAATCCAAGATCTCTCGAATTCGCCCGATTGAATGCCTCATTGAATAACATCACCAATGTTAGTTTTGTCGAAGGTGACATGTTTGAGGCGGTGAAGGGGAAAAGATTTGATCTGATCATCTGCAATCCACCTTTCTCGGTCTCACCCGAGCGAGAATGCCTATACAGGGATAATCCTCTGGATGGGGACGAATTCATTCGGCAACTGGTTGAGAGGATGCCTGCTCATTTAAACGACGGCGGGTTCGCCGAAATAATCTGTAATTGGGAGGAACACCGGGATCAGCCCTGGGAGAAACGTTTAGCCGGATGGGTCTCGCGGAAAGACTGTGATGCCTGGATTCTGAGAAATTCTTCCAGTTCAGCAGAATCATATAGTCGCGCCTGGCTCTCTGACGTGAGCCCGGAGAACTTTAAGCAAAAAACGGAAGAGTGGATTAACTACTTTAACGACAGGCATGTCTCGTCTGTAGGCATTGGCATGATCGTGATGCGGCTCGCTGAGGGGCGAGACAACTGGATCAGGGTCGATAGTGCATGTCCAAAGAAGCTGGCCAATGCGGGTAAACATGTAGAAAGAATCTTTGAGTTGCAATCCTATATCAATTCAATACCAGAGAATGCAGACCTGTTGGAGCGACGATTTACTATTTCTCCTTTTTCCGTTCTGGAGCAGCGGCACCAGCCCGGTAAGAAAGGCTGGCAGTATACAGGTGCACAACTGTCGTTGACGGAAGGTATAGCTTCCACTGTTCAACTGAATCAGAACACAGTGAAACTGATTGTCCGTTGCGACGGAAATAAAAGCATTGGCAATCTGCTGGCAGAGACAGTTGAACCAGATCAAAAGGAGGCAGTATTAGAACAGGTACGCAATCTTGTCATGTTGGGTTTTTTATGGCCGAACGAACTTTGTTCAACTAAAGAATCTGAAGATTGTCTGCAAGCAGGCAATGGCAAAGACCTGGAGAGTGGCATTATACAGAATCCGTCTGAAGACAGACGTAATCTGCCTGACGTGAAGATACACCGACCTAACCAGCATTTACCAGTAAACAGGATTGTGAGCAAATTCCTGGGTAGTAGAGGGGTCAGCATATGACAGCTAAAAAAGGTAAAACAACTCGACGACCGACACTTGAAACCCTGGAACCAAGACTGCTTTTTTCTGCCGATATTCTTGGGGCATTTGGCTCAGCGCTGAATCCTGATCAGGAGGTAGAGGTCGATTCAGGTGTCGATACCACAAGCTTCATTTACGTCAATAATGATTCCGACGATCAATCGGATCTGCTGGATGCAGGCAGTGGAGATGATCAGCGGTTTGAACTGATTCTGATAGATGCCAATGTAGATGGTTATGAAGCACTGATCGAGGATCTGTGGGCAAACAAGGATGATCAAACCGATCTCGAGATCGTGGTTCTCGATCCGGATACAGACGGCGTAGACCAGATTACAGACATACTCGATGACTATGCCGGTCTGGATGCGGTTCACCTGATATCGCATGGCTCAGGCAACGGCGTGCAGATTGGCGGTACCTGGCTTGATGCGGATAGTCTGAGTGCAAATCGTGACGCAGTCGCAGCCTGGGGTGAAGCGCTGGGACAGGAAGCTGACCTGCTCATTTACGGTTGTAATCTTGCAGCTACAGAAGCAGGTACCAGCCTTCTTGATAACTTGTCATTGCTGATTGGTGCCGACGTTGCTGCAAGTGACGATCCAACTGGTGCAGAAGTGTTGGGTGGCGACTGGGATCTGGAGCATGAGTCCGGCGTGGTTGAGACCGATATCGCATTCAGCCGGCAGATTCAGCAACAGTGGTCCGGGATACTGCTTGATACCACGGCCCCGACCATAGAATCGAAAGAAACCGTTGATCTGGACGGAGACGGCTATATCGATGCCCTGCACATTACATTTTCAGAGGCAGTAGACGATACGACAGTCACGATTGGAAACTGGGATGTTGAAGGTGTCACCGGTGAGGCTTTTTCCAGTACGACCAACAGCGATACTGCTGACGATTCGGATATTTATATTACTTTTACGGACGGGGTGCTTGCGAATGACGCTACTCCGGAGTTGATCTACACCCAGGGTACCCTGGAAGACCTGGCGGGGAATCTGCTGGTGTCCAATAGTGCCGATGCCTGGTGGGATGAATCGTGGCAGAACAGAACCAAAATCACTTTCTCTGGTAATGATGCAGGCGGATCAGAAAATCTGGATAACTTCACTGTCCTTGTATCGCTGACCGCGGCCGATGTGGATTTCGACAAGATCAAGGCAGATGGTGCCGATATTCGATTCATGGACAGCGACAATGCGACTGAGCTCTCGTATCAGATCGAGAGCTGGGATGACAGTGCCAAAACAGCCACAATCTGGGTGAAGGTCCCGAGGATTGATCAGGGATCTACAACTGATCATATCTTCCTCTATTACAACAATACCGATGCAACGGATGCTTCCAGCACGGCTGCCTGGGATTCAAAATACCAGGGCGTCTGGCATATGAACGAGGGGACCGGTGTATCGCAGGTTGATTCAACGGGCAATACGAATGATGCCAGCCCGGTTAACAGTCCAGTAGCTACTGATGGCAAAATGGGTGGCGGACTGACTTTTTCAGGTACCAGTCAGCTTACAATAGGGGCCGATGCCACCCTTGATCTTAGCACCTACAGTGACTGGACGGTCTCCGCATGGATCAAACCGACCGATTATACGGGCGTGAAATGGCCACTTGTATATGGCTATGGATATTATGATGCCAGTTTGGGGGTCACCGTTCATGAAGGCACAGACGGCCTGATTGAAAACTGGACCAACGACGCAGCCAATATTTACAGCAATACATCGGTAAACTTTAATGACTGGAATCACATTGCAATCAGCCGTGATGCAACGACCACCTATTTTTATCTGAATGGTGTGCAGGTTGGTTCAGACGCAAGCACCACCGTAAACACAGGCAATTTAGCATCATATATTGGTGGATACGGCGGCAGCATGGATAACCAGTTTCTGGGGCTGATGGATGAAGTCCGGGTGTCCGCAGGATCTGATACCACAGCATCCCGCTCAACGGAGTGGATGGCTGCCCAGTACAGTTCGATGAATCTTACCTTCAATACTTTAGGTGCTGAAGAAGTAGCGACGACGGATGAGGTCGTGCCCTTGGTATCCTTCACCAGAGATGATACCAATCCCGCGACAGGTACCTCTGTAACGTTCAGCGCTGATTTCAGTGAAGATGTCACTAATGTTGATGCAACAGACTTTGTTGTCAGTCTCGCTGGCCTGACTGCAAACTCAACGGTAGTTGTCGGAGATGCTGGTGATACCGATGCATCGACTTATACCGTTACAGTTAATACGATTAGTGGCGATGGTACCGTGGGCCTGGATGTAGCGGGTGGCAACAATATTACAGATGCTGCATCGAATGCAGTGAATACCACACCTGTCGTAGACGAGGTATATACAGTAAACCAACCTCCATCTTTCTCAATTACGAGAGACAATACTAATCCTACCAGTGCAACCTCCGTCGCCTTCAGTGTTGATTTTACCGAGGATGTACTGAACGTCGATGCGGCTGACTTCGATCTCGACCTGTCAGGCGTGACAGCCAATGCGACCATCACTGTGAGCGATGCAGGAGATGCCGACGATTCTACCTATACGGTGACGGTCGATACGATAGCCGGTGACGGCACGCTGGGTCTTGATCTTGCAGCCGGGCACAATATAACCGATACGGGTGCAGGCCCAATCAATACAACCCCCACCTCTGATCAGGTTTATACGATAGACAATACTGCACCGACGGTCGCCATCACCCGCGATGACGCCAATCCGGCGAGTGCTTCCTCTGTCGCCTTCAGTGTCAATTTCAGTGAAGATGTCAGCGCTGTTGATGCTACCGACTTCGTCGTGAACAATTCAGGGCTCTCTGCCAACTCGACGGTTACCGTCAGTGATGCCGGTGACAGTGACGCTTCAACCTATACCGTAACGGTCGATACGATTGCCGGTGTAGGTACCCTGGGTCTCGATATCAATGGTGGCAGCAATATCGTCGATACGAGTTCTAATGCAGTGAATGGCACGCCGACAACGGACCAGATCTATACAGTCGACACGACGCTTCCTGAGAATCTTGTTAATACCACAACGAATCTGAAGCAGGAGCGTTCTGATGTAGGTTTTGATGCAGATAGAAATTATGTCGTTGTCTGGTCCAGTAAGGGTCAGGATGGAGATGCAGATAACGAGAAGAATATTTATTTTCAAAGGTATGACAGTAATGGTACGGCGGTCGGTGCGGAAACAAAAGTCAATACGAGTATTTCCGGCAATCAGAAGAATCCAAAAGTAGCAGTCGATGATGACGGTGATTTTGTGGTTGTCTGGGAAGGAAATGGCACCCAGACGGGAGAAGTAGACGCTGACGGTATTTTCTTCCAGCGATTTAATTCATCAGGTATTGCCCAGGGTGATGAGACACTCGTCAATACCAGTACGACAAATGCCCAAAAGAATACCTCTGTCTCTATGGACGCTGATGGCGACTTTGTTGTGGTCTGGGAAGGAGATGGAAGCCAGGTCGGTGAAGTTGACGCCGACGGTGTTTTCTTCCAGCGCTTCAATGCCTCCGGCGTTGCTCAGGGTGGTGAGACGCTGATCAATACGACCACGACCGGAAAGGCAGAAAGGCCTGATGTCGACATGGATTCGAGTGGTAATTTTACCGCTGTCTGGTCGAACAAAGGGCAGGGCGGCGATGGTGGCACAGAGAGAAACGTCTATTTCCAACAATACGATGCGAGTGGCACAGCCCAGGGTAGCGAAACCCTGGTCAATACCACCATCACCTCTGACCAGAAGAGTCCCGACGTTGCCGTCGGAGACAGCGGTGATTTTATCGTCGTCTGGGAAGGCAATGGGACCCAGACAGGCGAGGTAGATAGCAGCGGCGTCTTTTTCCAACGCTTCGATTCTTCGCGAGTTGCTCAAGGCGGTGAAACACTTGTCAATACCACAACTGCCAACAACCAGAAGGAAGCCTCTGTCGAGATAGATCCCAGGGGTAACTTTCTGGTGACCTGGGAAGGTGATGGCGCTCAGACTGGTGAAGTCGATGATGTCGGGGTGTTCTATCAACAGTTCACTTCAGATGGTTCTGCACACAATGGTGAGAAGCTCATCAATACGACGACAGCCGACAATCAGAAACGTGTTTCCGTTGATTTGCATTCCGGCGGTGATTTCGTCGTAGTCTGGGAAGGTGATGGCGCACAGGCTGGTGAGGTTGATGATGCAGGCGTATTTTCAAGGCTTTATATCGACATTCCAGCAGACGCGTCCATAACACGGGATGATTCAAATCCAACAAATGCTGACTCGGTCGTATTCAGTGTCGATTTCTCTGAGGATGTCACACAGGTCGATGCTACCGATTTTACCCTGGCGCTTACAGGGGTCACAGCAAATGCCACGGTAACAGTAGGCGATGCTGGTGATGCCGATGCATCAACCTATACCGTGACTGTTGATACGATCGCTGGTGATGGCACGATTGGACTTGATTTTGCGAATGCGACCAATATCGTTGATTCTGGATTGAGGGCACTAAATACGACGCCCACAACGGATGAACTCTATACGATAGACAACACAGCGCCAACGGTGGCCATTACAAGAGACGATGCCAATCCTACCAGTGCTTCATCAGTTGTCTTCAGTGTCGACTTTAGCGAGGATGTAAGCAACGTCGATGCAACAGATTTTAGTCTGGATCTTACTGGCGTTACCGCTAATACGACGGTCTCAGTGGACGACGCAGGTGACGCCGATGCATCTACCTATAGAGTTACCGTTGATACGATTGTTGATGCTGCCGCGGGTGATGGTACCTTGGGCCTTGATATTGCCGGTGGCAACAACGTTATTGATCTCGCTGCCAACGCGTTGACGTTAACGCCAACGACTGACCAGGTGTATACGCTTGACCATAATGATGCACCGACGCTGACCGCAACAGCGGTTAATCCAACATTTACAGAAGGCGGGGTCAATGCGGACCTGTTCAGTAGTGTAACGATCAACACGGTCGAATCTGGTCAAACTGTAGAAGAATTAAAGTTCACAGTGACGAATGTCACCGATGGTACTGATGAGATCGTCATTATAGATGGTGACAGTGTTGCCCTGACCAATGCCAACAGCGGTACGACAGCAACCAACAGCTATGGTTATAGCGTCAGCCTGAGTGGCACCACTGCGACAGTAACGTTGACAACGACAGGTACTTCGGAAGCGAATGCACAAACCCTCGTTGACGGACTTGCCTACAAGAACACCAACAATGAGCCCACCACTGCAAACAGGGTGGCCACCCTGACCAGTATCAAAGATAGTGGTGGTACAGCCAATGGTGGCGTTGATACGACGGCTTTGTCGATTGTATCAACGGTAACGGTCAATGAAGCGAATGATGCGCCGACATTAACAGCGACAGCAGTTAACCCGACATTTACCGAGGGCGGTGCAAATGCGGATCTCTTTAGCAGTATAACAATCAATACGGTTGAATCTGGTGAAACAGTTGAAGAGCTGAAGTTCACCGTAACCAATGTCACTGATGGTACCGACGAGATTGTTGTGATAGACGGCGACAGTGTTGCCCTGACCAATGCAAACAGCGGCACCACAGCGACCAATAGTTATGGCTACAGTGTCAGCTTGAGTGGCACAACCGCAACAGTGACGCTGACAACGACTGGTACGAGTGTTGCTAATGCACAAACCCTGGTTGATGGGCTTGCCTATAAGAACACCAGTGACAACCCAACGACAAGTAACCGGGTAGCTACCCTGACCAGTGTCAAAGACAGTGGTGGTACGGCAAACGGTGGTGTTGATACGACAGTCCTGTCAATTGGCTCAACAGTCAGCATGTCTGCTGTCAATGATGCATCTGTAGCAACCAATGATAATTACTATGTCGTTGAAGATGGCACACTGAATGTGGCAGCGTCTGGTGTTCTAAGCAATGATGATGATGCTGAGTCTGATGCAATGACAGTATTGGATCATACACTACCAACCAATGGCACGCTGACTGTAAATGCCAATGGATCCTTCGACTATACACCTGACCCGGGCTACACGGGTACAGACAGTTTCAGTTACCTCGTGACTGACAGCAACGATGGTACAGTGCACTACTGGAAACTTGATGGAAATGGAAACGATGCAGTAGGCGCAAGTAATGGGGCGGTGTCCGGGACCACTTCGGTCGATGGTCATTACGGCAATGGCATGAGCTTTGATGAGTTCAATGATCGTGTGGTTATTCCCGATTTCTCATATACAAACGAATTTACAATGTCGCTACGATTCAAGGTTGATGACATAAGTGGCACGGCATACCAGTATCTATATAGTCACGGAGCGGTCAATGTACAAAACAGCCTAAACGTATTCATTGGAGAGACCGGATCAAGTGGAGCCGGAATGATCCGAACAGCGTTGCGTGATGGCAATGACGGAGATGATGAACTCGGGCTGGATGTTGATATCAGTGCACTGGTTGGTGACGGTGAGTGGCACAGCTATACGATTACAGTTGAGTCTGGCGTCGGATCCAAGGTGTATATAGACGGAGTGCTTGGGAATAGTAGTGCAAATGGTGGCGGTGCCATTAACCCTGGTACAGATTTGTATCTTGGTGCCAGGCAGGATCTTGACGCCAACCGCTTCTATGGTGGAAAGCTTGATAGCGTACAGATGGTCAATCGTAGCCTGGACGCTACAGAAGTGGGCGATCTGGATACTGGTGGCGCTGCACTTGGAACTGTCAATATTACTAT
>CAZJRI010000107.1:0-387 GCA_964548025.1 uncultured Pseudomonadales bacterium | reverse complement strand
CCGACACTGACAGCAACAGCCGTAAACCCCACTTTCAATGAAGACGGTTCCAATGCGGATCTCTTCAGCGGGGTTACCATCGACACCGTTGAACCAGGTCAAACTGTCGAACAGTTGGAATTCACAGTGACGAATGTTACCGATGGCAGCGATGAGATTGTTGTGATTGACGGTGACAGCATAACGCTGACAGATAGTAATACCGGAACTACCGGGACCAGTAGTTATGGCTACAGTGTTAGTGTCAGTGGCACCACTGCAACGGTGACACTGACAACGACTGGTACGAGTGTCGCCGATGCGCAGACCCTGGTTGACGGACTTGCCTACAAGAACACCAATAACGAACCCACGACGGCGAACCGGGTAGCCACCTTAACCAGTATT
>CAZJRI010000106.1:15453-18836 GCA_964548025.1 uncultured Pseudomonadales bacterium | reverse complement strand
CCAAAACCCATTCGCCTCCTGAAATACAATACGCTTGAAGATAAAAATCCGGGCGGTCATGCGAGCCTGTCTGCGGCTGATGCCAAGAACGTGGCAGATTTTCTGATGTCGCTCACTTCCGATGTCGTAGAAGCTGGTGTAATAAAACCAAGGGCTCATCCGAAAGGAAAGCTGATATTCAAGAAGAAAATGCCTTGCATGGGTTGTCATCAGTTCGAGGAGAGAAAGAAGGTGCAGGGTGGACTCAGCGGGCCGTCGCTGGTAGGAGCGGGTGAAAGGCTGAATCCTGACTGGATATATGCCTATCTGAAGAATCCCAAGGTATTCAAACCGGTAAGAATGATGCCCATGTTCCAGGGATTGATGAGTCCTAAGGATATGCAGTTTGTTTCCTCTTACGTAGCAAGTTTCTAGGGAGAAAATGATGAGGAATTTACTATTATTGTTCACTGCCCTTCTTATGATGACAAATGCTTCTGCGTCTGAACCGGAAGTGGTCTACAAGTTCTACTGCGCCCAATGCCATGGCATAAACGGAGATGGTAAGGGGCCGAACATAACACCTGATTTTCCAACTGATCCGAGAAATTTCACCAAGGCTGAAGAGATGGTAAAGCTGAAAGATTCCGACATTCGGAATGTGATTCTGGATGGTGGTCCGGCTGTCAGTAAATCAGCGCTAATGCCGCCCTGGTCAAAAACACTTACGTCAGAGGAAGTTGACGGGCTGGTTAAAATACTAAGGGGTTTCTGTAAGTGTCAGGGTGCGTCCTGACTGTGAGTGCGAACATGCAGGATGAAAAAAGGCCGTGGACCATTAAAGGAAAGAACCTGGCTGATATCGTGATATTCATAGGCATGTCCATCAATGCCGTCGTTATTTTGCTTATCCTGTATTTTTTTGTGTTCTGAGGATTGCATATGGTTGAGTCGAGTCAAACTGAACGAGTGTGGATTGGACCCCTGATCTTCTCTATTACCCTTCTTAGTGTACTTGGATTTTTTTATTGGTTTCTGTGAGGCGTAAATGTTGAGATCTCGAATTGGTGCTTTCGCTATCGGCATTGTTGCATTTTCCCTGTTTTTTCTTGCTGTTGATTACGTTGTGATGGATATGCAGGGATTGTCATTGATGTTCGAACACCAGGAGTAGGAAGTGGCAAGCCTTAAATCACAACACGTTCTTATTGCGGTTCTGATCTCGTTCGTCCTGGGATTAGCCCCTGATTTTTCAATAGCTGAAGATGTAATTTCCGAGACTTCTATTACCGTTCCCGAACTTGGCCCGGAAGACTATCCCAAGATCGCAGGGGTAAACGGCAGGGTAACTGTTTGGCTGGCTGCTCAGCTTCACCTTTGGTTTGCAGCATTTGTACTGGCTGTACCTATCTTTGTGTTCATTATTGAAGCCATTGGTATGTGGACCAGGGATAGACGATACGATGAGATGGCCTATGAATTCATCAAGGTCAGTATAACTGCCTATTCGCTAACAGCGATACTAGGGGGGTTGCTCGCGTTCAGCCTGTTTATATTCTACCCACATCTAATGTCGTATCTAAGTGGCGTATTCAGTAAGAGCATGTTCTATTACGCCCTATTGTTCTTCGCTGAGAGCGTCACGCTTTATATTTACTATTACGGCTGGCACTGGTTGCAGGGTGGGAATAAAAAATGGATTCATCTATCCCTCGGGCTGATGTTGAACGCTGTCGGCACGCTTCTGATGTTCCTCGCTAACGCCTGGCTTACGTTTATGATGAGTCCGAATGGCGTGGATGCTGCTGGGACTTTTACAGGAGATGCCTGGGGTGCAATTCATAATTTCCTGTGGAATCCGATCAACCTGCATCGGGTGGTGGCAAATGTTGCATTTGGCGGATCTGTTGTTGGGGCTTATGCCGCTTTCAAGTTTCTGTCTGCTTCCAGGGAGGAAGATCGAGCCCATTACGACTGGATGGGATACAACGCTAATTTCATTGCGATTATTGCATTGTTACCGTTGCCGTTTGCAGGTTATTACCTGACGGCTGAAATTTATGAGTACAGCCAGCAAATGGGCATCACCTTGATGGGCGGCGTTTTTGCATGGTTGTTTATCATCCAGGCAGTACTGATCGGTACCCTTTTTATTGCGGCCAATTACTACCTCTGGTGTGGTATGGGAAGAAGTGAAGGTTCCTATCGATATAATCCCTATATCAAATATATTGCCTTTGTGATTGTTGCTGCTTTTCTCGTCTGGTTCACTCCCCATACTCTCGTCTTGACGAATGAAGAACTCAAAGCCCTTGGTGGTCCCTATCATAAATATCTGGGCCCACTGGGTATCATGCCTGCCAAGAATACTGCGGTGAATCTGATGATTCTGTTTACTTTTCTCAGTTTTCTTTACTATCGCCGGTCGAACAAGATCCCTACAGTGAATTGGATCCCTGCTGGCAACGCGCTGCAGGTGGCTCTGTTTGTAGCTGGAATCACCAATATCCTGATATTGGGTATCTACTATGGGTACTTCACAAATACTGTCTACAAAGTGGCAGCATCAATTCCCCAGGTGCTGACGACTCTCCTGGTTATTGTGTTGAGTACAGTTATTGATTCACTTATGTACAAGGGAGCCAAGGAGGTCGCACCGCTGAAATGGGGGCGGGTGCCAGACAGATCCCAATATGCATTATTCCTGCTAGCCGTTGCTTTCACCTGGTTGATGGGATTGATGGGATATATCCGATCCGGTATCAGACAGCACTGGCACGTCACAGATGTATTCAGGGACAACTCAGTCGATGCTTTCACGCCGACGCTGGGATTTGCCGCCAACGTCGTATCAATTGGCGTGATTATATTTATGGCAATGGTCATATTTGTTTTCTGGATTAGTCAGGTCTCGGGGAAAACCACGACAGTGGAAGGTTATTGGAAAACGACATGATTCAGTTTCTCAAAATAGTCGGTTTCAGCCTTATTGTGATTATGTTGTTCGCCGCGTATTCCAATCTGGGTATACCACAAATTAAACCTGCTGCTCCGCCAACACAGGAAGCAGTGGACCTGAGCAGCATGGATATGGATTCTTTCATTTCACTGGGTGAGAACCTGTTTGCCAACAAGGGAACCTGTACGCTCTGCCATAACGATGTCGGCGGAAGGGCACCCATGCTCGGAGATCTGGGTGAAATTTTCGAAAGTCGACTCGAAGATGAGAGATATCAGGGAACAGCGGATAATCTCGCTGACTATCTGATTGAGTCTATGAACGAACCGTCTGCTTTTGTCGTTACAGGTTTCGGAAAAGTGGGTACGAACGATAAGGAAAGCCCCATGCCGGATGTCCGTGGCGGGGGAATTGGATTCTCAGAGGTTGAAACCCTTGCCGTTGT
>CAZJRI010000106.1:0-15443 GCA_964548025.1 uncultured Pseudomonadales bacterium | reverse complement strand
GCCTATCTCCAGGATGCCAGTGGCCTGGATGTCACCGTGGAAATCCCGAGCGACGCCCAGGAAACCGCTGCGGCTTCTACAGAAGCACCAGCAGAAGCAAAATCAGAGAGAGCGAAATACAGTTCCGGAGAGGAAATTGTCGCGAAACTGGGCTGCGGTGCCTGTCACAAGATCGCTGCCTTCCAGGGCGCAATAGGACCGGATCTCACCAAAATCGGGGGTGCCAGAGATGCTGAACATCTGAGACGGTCGATTATGGAACCCAATGCGGATATCACCGAAGGATTTGCACCCATGATGCCACCGATATACGGGGATCAGCTTTTTGCCTCCGAGCTGGAATTGCTGGTGGAATATATGGCGAGCCTAAAGTGAGTTGTATGAGTAGATTTAACCATGTCTAAAATGCCTAAACTACTGCAGGCGGTTCTGGTAATCGCCGGAATCTACTTCGGATTCATATTGATCTTTGACGTTTTTCTGGATCATTTGATCCCGAATAGCCTGCTGAATATGTATATGTTTTTTATCGTTGCTGGCGTTGCCGCAGTCTATACATTTACTGACGAGGGTACTGAGGAATTACTTGCGCCAGTCAAGGCTCTGGTGGAGGACCCATCAAAGAAGCAGATCAGAAATGTTGTCTTTGTTGTCGTACCTGTTCTGGTAGCGATCTATACCTATACTCAACTCTTGCCGGGAATCGAAGCACCGGTCGAATTGAGAACGATACATCCTGCTCCGCCTTCTACCGTTAAGATTTATGGCAAACGGTACAATTTGAAGACCCTTGAGAATCCCTATAGAAAGCTCGAGGAAGAGGATCCGGAAAAATTCCGTGAAGTCGTGGATGCAGGTGCTGATGTCTATGTCCAGAATTGTCACTTTTGTCACGGCGATAAGTTGGATGGGCAGGGCCCCTACGCTGAGGGCCTGAATCCTGTCCCGTTGAATTTTCAGGATGTTGGTACCATCGCGCAATTACAGGAATCCTTTTTGTTCTGGCGAATAGCAACCGGTGGTCCCGGGCTACCGGATGAGGCTGCACCCTGGATATCATCGATGCCCGCCTGGGAGCAATTCCTCACGGAAGATGAGATCTGGGAGGTAATTACCTATTTGTATGACTATACGGGTCGTCGACCCCGAACCTGGGAGGAGTAGGTGATGAGGTTGATGAGTCTACAGAAATGGGTCCTGGCAATAATATCGATGGTAATGGTTACAGGAGTGCTTCCTGCGTACTCTGATGAAGGCGATCCCGGCAATGGAGAGACAATCTATTTGAAGCGCTGTGTAGGTTGTCATGGCGTGGATGGTGATGGACTCGGGCCTGGTGCCGATCGTCTGGTTCCCCCACCCAGAGATTTTACATCCGGCATGTTCAAGATTATGTCCACTGCTTTCGAAGGGTATATTCCCCAGGATCAGGACATCTACGAAATGATACGAATAGGCATGCCGGGAACGGCGATGCCTGGTTGGGAGGACATGCTCAACTCGCAGGAGATGTGGGATCTGGTTGCCTATATCAAGACCTTCTCGGGTTACGACGAAGAAGAGGCTGAACCCGCATTGGAATACGGCACTCAGATTCCCTCCTCGCAGGAATCAATAGACAGAGGATCTGAACTCTTTCATGAAGAGGACAGGTGTTCTGAGTGTCATGGACTTGAGGGTAAAGGTGACGCGATTAAGCGCCTGTTAGGTGACATTGGCGAGAGAACCTGGCCGCGCAATCTGACCAAGCCCTGGACCTATCGACACGACAATGACCCGAAGAGTATTTTCGCGCGGGTATCAATAGGAATTCCCGGCACCCAGATGCCATCCTTTGCCGATCCGGCCAGTAGCAAAGTACTCTCGGAAGAAGACCGTTGGCACGTTGCCAACTATGTGAATTCGTTGGCGAAAGTGGATGAAGTCGTATTTGCTGAAAATACGGTGGTGAAATCCCGCCTGGTGGATTCATCCATTCCCGACGATCCTTATGATGTTATCTGGGACGAAACAATACCCTCGACCTTTATGCTGGTACCGCAGATTATTGCCGAGGATCGTCTGTTTACACCTTCAAACGATACCATCACGGTTCGCTCTCTCTACACGAGTGATGAAATCGCGGTGCTTCTAGAATGGGATGATCGAACTAAAAGCCTGCCGGGGGATGAAGATGCCGAGAAGATAGCTGAGCCAGGGCTCAGTGAAGACAGAGTGGCTGTGCAACTTCCAATTAATTTGCCGGAAGGGATGGAGAAGCCTTATTTTGGTCTTGGGGATACAAAGAACCCGGTGAATCTGTGGCAGTGGAATAGTGGAACCACCACCGAATCTGAGTCTGTTTCAGTGTCGACTGCTACGGGTTTTGGCACTGACCAGGTGCTTGATACCAATAGCCTAAAAGGCAATGGTGTCTACAAATCCGGAACCTGGAGAGTCTTGCTAAGAAGAAATCTTGCCGTAGACAGTGAACAGGAACTTACTATAGAGCCGGGGGTATTCATCCCGGTTGGATTCCTGGCCTGGGATGGCAGTAATGGCGAATCCGGCACAAAGCACACGCTAACGACATGGTACTGGTTACTGCTTGAACCCGAAGCAAGCACCTTGCCAGTATTTGGTGGGCTGCTTGCGTTTTTGCTGATTGGGAGCCTCGAATTTCTCTGGCTCAGAAGTGCATCCGGCGGTACTCCTGCTGGTAATCGAGGCAGCCAGGATGAATCCTGAAGGAAACAAGGCTGGCGTGATAGCTAAGATTTTTGGCGTAATCATGATTCTTCTGGGTGGCATGAACTGCATGTTGGCCTGGCGAGGTGCTTTTAGTATCAACACTTTTTTCCTGGTTTTAATCGGTTTTGGGCTGATGCTTTTTTGTCTGGGTGTAATTTTGACCAACGGATCATCTAAGGGGGGTATAGATGCTATGGATTAAAGTTTTTCATATCATGATGGTGATTGCCTGGATGGCGGGATTGTTCTATTTACCGCGGATTTTTGTCCACTACGCTGAAGGTCTCAAATTGGGTGAAGATGTGCAGCGGCTCGGCATCATGGCAACCAAACTTTATAAATTCATGACGATTATGGCTGCGCAGGCTATCGTCGCGGGTATCTGGCTCTGGCTAGGCTATGGCCTCTCAGGTGATTGGCTCTATGCGAAGCTATTATTCGTGTTCGCATTGCTGGGGTACCATCTGGTTTGCTGGTTCTATCTGCAACGGCTTGTAGAAAAGCAATTGGATCTAAACAGTATCTATTTGCGTTATTTTAATGAAGTACCACTACTGATGGTTCTACCCATCCTGGTATTTGTGATTGTAAAACCCATCTAGGTACGGCGGAAAACGATACTTCCTTCTGCCTTTCTTCAGTCAGTGTTATGCTATCCCTGAATTCTTGAGGTAGATAACTCTGGTCTGGTTTTGAATTCTGTAAAGCTTCTTCTGATCTTGTTTTCTGGTGCGCTCGTTCTGGTCGCAGCAGCATTTCTTGGCCTTCGTTTTGGCTCTTCATCTGAGGTCTCAGCAATTACTCCGACTTCTGAAATAGCATCAGAGAATCTGTCCGGTCCAGACGAGATGCTGCCCAGCTACAGCACCAGATATGATCCCGAGAGCAATGCTTTTGACGATGGCAGAGATGCCTTGAAACTGGCGAAAGATACAAATAGAAGGGTGTTGGTTGAAGTAGGCGGATCCTGGTGTGTGTGGTGCAAGCGTTTTGACCAGGTTATAGAGGAAAACCCGGATTTCAGGAAAATTTTGAATGACAATTTTGTTGTCCTGAAAATAAATGTGAGTGACGCCAACGAGAATGAGGAATTTTTGAAGATATTTCCCGGTATTAATGGTTATCCTCACTTTTTTGTCAGTGAATCAGATGGAACCCTGCTTCATTCAACAGACGCCACCGGATGGATAGAGGATCATGAATTGTCAGTTACAAAATTGACTCGATTTGTTCAGCAATGGGCTGCGAACAATGAGAGTGATGAACCTGAGCCAGAGCAGGGCTAGATTCCTGGCATTGAGGTCAATCGGCTAGTCCGGCAAATACCAGAAGGACCAACTATGAGCGGAAGTCGCGTTGAAAAACATGAGCGAATTGCAGAATCGAATTCCGCAGCGCAACTGAGTTTTAGTCAATGGCAAAAACTCCCAATTGAAAGACGTACGTTTTTGTCACTGTTTGCTGCGGTCTCTGCCAGTGCCAGCCTTGGTGCCTGTCAACCACTTGCATCTGAAGTGAGCACAGATCCGGACAAACAGGCGGATGTGAGCCTGAGTGATGAATGGAAAACAATTGAAGCCGTACAGGAGCATCTCTTTCCCGCTGGAGTTAGTGATGAGGATGGTCCGGGTGCTCGTCAGATCAATGCTGGTGGCTTTCTGAGATTAATCATGACAGATCCGGAGTTTGATGCTGACGAACACCGATTTATCATGAATGGTGTTGGCTGGCTGGATGACCTTTCAAATTCCAACCATGAAAAGGCCTTCAGGCAGTTGGAGGATATTGAGAAGGAGGCAATTCTTCGCAGCATTGCCAGAACCCGAGCAGGTGAGAACTGGCTTGCGACCCTTCTGCGTTTCATCATTGAGGCACTTCTTAGCGACCCGGTCTACGGCGGTAATCCTGATCAAATTGGATGGCGGTGGCTCGAACATCAACCGGGTTTTCCGCGCCCGTCAAGTGATAAGAAATATTTTCTTTTGTAGTTGAATATCTGGTCGCAAGTGAAGAGAAGGTCAGAGAAGGAATCCCATGAGTGAATTTGATGTATGTGTAGTTGGAAGCGGGGCTGGTGCCGGTCCTATCATCCTGGAACTCTCAAAAGCGGGTCGATCAGTCCTGGTGCTTGAAAAGGGGCCCTGGTTTACCGAAAAGGACTTCTTCAAGGATGAACTGGCCTGTTGCAGACGCAGTGTTTATACACCCAATCTGAGTGATGAACAGCATGTTATTGAAGACACGAACCGCGCAGGGGATTGGGTTGCTGAACCAACTTCAGAATCCGGATGGGACTTCTGGAATGGCAATTGTGTCGGTGGATCGTCGAATTTCATGAGCGGATTTTTCTATCGTCTGAAACCAAATGACTTTAGTCTGTTGTCGACTTATGGAGAGATTGAGGGAGCAAATGTTGTCGACTGGCCGATTAGTTATGAAGAAATGGAACCGTACTATACGAAGGCAGAACTTGACGTGGGAATATCCGGTCGGGTCGTAGCTCATCCATTCCAGGAACCACGTTCTACAAAGGATTTTCCGTATCCGCCAACTGCAGAACATCCAATTTCAGCTATTTTTGACGGAACCTGTAATGATATGGGTTTAAATCCACTACCCGTCTCACGCGCAGTGTTGCCAAAAGCAGTAGGACCAAGACGGGGATGTGAATACTCCGGATACTGTGGCAGCTATGGTTGTGCAACTGGTGCGAAAGGGAGTTCGCGTGCTGCATTGCTGGATAAGGCAATGTTAACCGGGAATTGTGAAATTCGTCCTAAATCCAAAGTGAGTCGTTTGATTACAGACAACCGGGGCAAAGTAATATCAGCCGAGTATTTCGATGAAAATGATCGCAAGCGTCAGGTCTGTGCGGATCTCTTCGTTGTAGCCTGCCAGGCAGTAGAAACAGTTCGTCTGCTGGCCCATTCAAAAGGACCGAAGCATCCGAATGGTCTCGGTAATAACAGTGGGCAACTGGGTAAGAACCTGGTTTTCTCCGCTGGTGGCTCAGGCACGGGAGATTTTATTTATGCCAGGATGGATAAAGCGATGCAGGCGAAGATGAAAGTTCAGGGGCCATTTGTCAACCGGGGATTACAGGACTGGTATGAAATCGATACGCCTGAATTCGGTGGTAAGATCAAAGGTGGCACGGTTGATTTTCTGTTCAGGCATCCAAATCCCATTCTCAGGGCGAACGGTCTCAAATGGGATGATGATGGCGAGCTTCTCTGGGGTGATCCACTGAAACAAAGGATTAAGAGTACCTTTTCTGAAACTCGCTTCCTTCGGTTTGAAGTGTTTTGCGATTGGCTGCCCAACGACGATTGTTATGTCGGTCTGGACCCGGATGTAAAAGATAAATGGGGTACACCTGTAGCGAGAGTTCGTGTGGGCTTCCATCAGCATGATCTCAAAGTATCCAGGTATATAACTGAAAGGGCTGAGAGAGTGCTGAGAGAATTGGGCGCAGAGAATGTACGATCTGGCGTGAGCGGCTCACCGCCCACGAATCTGATGGCAGGCGGATGTCGGTTTGGATCAGATCCTTCTCTTTCAGTGCTGGATAAAAATTGCAGGGTCCACGATGTTGACAATCTTTATGTTACTGACGGTAGTTTCATGCCAACGGGTGGCAGTGTACCGCTTACATGGACGATATATGCCAATTCATTTCGAGTGGCCGATAAAATCATAGAGGCCGGCTAGCCCGGATATTTCACCGAGAGTTAGGCAAGCGATAGAGCTCATGATAACTAACACGCAACTCCAGCAGCCCTGGCTAATCCCCGTATGCGAGATCGTCCTGAATTTTAATACCATGCAATGCGATCAGGCGTCTCAGCCTTGGTCTTGAAACCCCCAGTATTTCGCACGCCTTTCCCTTGTGTCCCTTGGTAATTTCAAGTACCCGGGAAACATGATCCTTCTCCATGTCCAGCAGGCTTTCGTTATTGCTGTTCTGTTGTATCTGACTATCACTTATGACGCTGACTGGCTCCTGCTCCAGATTTGGCAACATTTCGCTGGTGATAATGTCACCGGGGCAGAGAGCCACTGCTTTGGTAATGACGTTCTCCAGTTCTCTGACATTTCCGGGCCAGTGATACGCCTTAAGGGTTTCGATGGCGTGTTTAGATACCTTGTTAATGTGACGGTTCATTGACCTGTTTATCCTGCCCAATAGGTGCTGGACCAGGTCCGGGATATCTTCTATGCGATCACGCAGGGGTGGTAAATGTACTGTAACTACCTGCAGTCGATAATAGAGGTCTTGCCTGAATTTACTTTCCTCCAGTGCTTCCAACAGGTTTACATTAGTCGCAGCAATTACACGGGCATCAACCTTCTGAAATTCCTTTGATCCGATGGGCGAGTATTCCTTCTCCTGTAAAACTCTGAGCAGTTTTGCCTGCATCGATAATGAAAGCTCGCTGATCTCATCCAGAAATAATGTACCTTTGTCTGCCAGAGAAAATTTACCAGCCTGTTTCGAGAATGCGCCGGTAAATGCACCTTTTTCGTGGCCGAAGAGGTCTGATTCCAGCAAGGTTTCCTGCATTGCAGCACAGTTGACGGCAACAAAGGGACCACTGCCATAAGCACTCACCCGGTGGATTGCCCGGGCTACAAGTTCCTTGCCGGTTCCGCTGTCCCCGGTGATGAGCACAGTAGCTGAACTTGAAGCGATACGGCCGATGTTCTTGAAGACCTCAAGCATCTTGCGACTTCTGCCGACCATCACGTCATTGTCGTTGTCTTCGGTGTTTATATCCAGTTCTACACCCTTCCCGTTGGCGTATCGCAGCGCCTTCGAAATTGCTGAATCCAGTTCATCCAGATCGATTGGCTTGTGAATATAGTCATCAACACCGCCCTGCATCGCAGCAATAGTGGTTTCCATGTCATGAAAAGCGGTAATCATAATCACCCTGACAGTCGGGTGCTTTAACTTTATTTCGGGTAGAATCTGTAATCCACTTTTCCCTGACATCCTGATGTCGAGGATCACAAGATTGATATCGTTAGCGCCACAGATTTTCAGGCCGTCCTCGGCGCTATGTGCCGTTATAACCTCTGTTTTCTCATTGCTGAGATGCAGTTGGAGAGTTCTGCAAATAGCAATGTCATCGTCTATAACGAGGAGTCGAGTGCTCATATTGCGACCTCTAATCTGTCCTTTTCATCAGATAGTGCATTGGTTGGCAGAATCACCATTGCACTTGTGCCGTACAACTGACCAGGTGACAGGCTTATGGTTCCAGCGTGACGCTTGATCACGCTCCTCACAATGGCCAGTCCAAGACCCGTACCTTTCGCGCGGGTTGTAAAGAAAGGTTCATAAAGCTTGCTAATAGTTTCGTCATCTATACCGCTGCCGTTATCCTGAATCTCAACCTGGATATTGGTGCCTTCTGATGAGAGCACCAGGCTAGCTTTGATGGTAATGATGGGTTTTCTGTTGCCGTTGTTTTCTGTTGCCTGCACTGCATTCAGGATCAGGTTTGAAAATACCTGTAATAGCTTCGTGCGATCACCGAACATGGTTGGCAATCCGGTATGGTATTCCGTTTTAACGGTAACGTTCTGGGTGGTAATTGCTTTTTGGGTGACGCTGACCGCATTGTCCAATAGTTTGTCGATACTCAGCCAGGTTGGTTTAAGGTCTGATTGACGTGAATAGCTGAGCAGATCTGAAATCATGTTTTCCATGTACCGCACCTGGTCCAACGAGATCGTCACCAGTTCTTCCTTCTCAGTTACATCATGTTGTCCCTTGCCCAGTATCTGAAGCGACATTTTGACCGAAGAAAGAGGATTACGGAGATCGTGGGCAATCATGTTGGCGATTCTGCCAACGACGGCTAGTTCACGGTTCTTCATGATTTCCTGGTCTCTTTCCTTTGCTTCTGCCGCAAGACGCTTTTGTTCGGTCAGATCTTCCTTAACCGCCAGGTAGTGGGTCGTTTCACCCTCCTGATTCTTGATCTGGGAGATGGTTGTATGTTCCCAGTAGAGTTCTCCGTTCTTCTTCTTGTTATGAAATTCACCGCGCCATTCTCCGCCACTGAGCACCTTATCCCAGAGTTTCTTATAACCAGCTTTGGACGTCTCGCCGGATTGTAAGAACCGCGGATTCTTTCCCTTCACTTCATCGGCGCTGTATCCGGTAAGTTGAGTGAATTTCGGGTTCACATATTGAATCTCTGCGGCTGCATTGGTGATCATGACGGTGCTCGCGCTCTGTTCAACGGCACGGCTTAGTGTACGCAGTTCTTCTTCAATGGCGAGTTGAGTTGTAATGTCTTTACCAAGAAGCGTAAGCCTGGATTTTTTAATGGGCTTGTCCTGGGTGAGCGTGACGCTCCAGTCGATAATTAACTCAACACCGTCTTTAGTGACCAGGTTCCCGTGGAAGTGATCGGGCGGCTCATTGGTTTTAAATGCCTCTGCCAGCATAATAGAGGAAGGATCGTCCACCGGGATGAGATGACTGAATGATCGCCCAACGATATCCTGATCCCTCAGATTGAGTTTATGAAGGAAATGATCGTTGCAGTAAGAGATATTGCCCTGATCATCTAGACTCACTGCCAAAAGATCAATGTCCTGAAGTATGTTCCTGTAGCTCTTTGCATATTCTTTCTCAAGTTGAGCCTGGGTGAACCGCAGTCGATAGAATGTAATGAGACCCGTGGCGACAATACTCAATACCAGCAATAGCAAATAAACCGGCATGTTACGACTTAATACGGCTGATCCCATAGCCTCTATCTTGTCGTTAGGAACAAATGAGATTACTTTCCAGTAGTAGTCCTGGTTCGGAAATGGAAATAGCGTTGTATAGCTGAAAAGCCCTATTTTATTACTTAACTGGCCAGACTCAGTTTCATCAATGGATTGCCACAGATCAACATAATCGGCTGAGAAGGAGTGTTCTTCATTTAGCAGGTTCCAGTTCTCCGCCTGATTAGGATGTTCGAGGTAGTATCCCACCGAGTTGAGTAACATCAACTCGCTATTCATTGAATCTGAACTTTCTCTGAAAGCGGTGAGGATATGATCTGCCGATATATTTACCAGTAGCCAGCCAGATCGGTAGCCCTCGGCATCGTAAATACTGGTACCTATCCGAATAGTTTTCTGCAGTGGATTCTGGATCACACCATGCTCAATATTAAGATCCATCGGTGAATAGAAGACCTGCTTCTGTGATAACCGGTAGAGTTCCTTGTAGTAATATCTGTCTGATTTATTTTGTAGTTTGGCAGGTGGTACCGTAATCGAAATATCATCCAGCCGATTGACGCGAACAATTTCCTGACCGGACAGATCGAGATAGCGAATCTGTGAGATTTCCTGATGTTCTTCACTGTAGTCCATGAATATCTGGCTGAGGCTGGCGTTAATTTCTCCCGACTTGTCTTCCTGCACTATGCGCTCAGCAACGTCTGCGATGAATCGTATCAATCAGCAGGCTGTCGGTTTTTGACTGGATGATACTGCTTGAGAGTCTGGTAATATCAACCTCGTGTCGCTTCATAGCCTCTATTTCAGTCTTTTTACTTGACTGATGGTGCATAGCGAAGAGAGCGATCAGTACGATGAATAGTGAAGCGAGGAAAGGTACCAGTTCCCTTGTTAGGTTGCTGGTGGCGACTGATCTGATTTCCCGTTTGTCCATAACTTCAATCACTGTTTAACGGACTTGGTGTCGGTTGTTCTTGAATCATCCTTGCCTGAATTAATGTTCGGCCTGGCTGGGCGCTTGTTGCCAAAACGTCTTGCAGTCAGCTCTTCGAGGTGGGTAGTGGTTACGATGCTGCCTTTTTGATCCATCACGTAGGCTTCGGCTCTCTTCTTAACCATCTTTCGAATGAAGCCGGGTATCCGGTTCAGCCGAACGAGCGCGTCATCACTCCAGGAAATCTCAGTTGCTGACAGATCGGCAAGTGGGATTATTACTGGTCGACCCTCAGGCACGTAGTCACACAGGGGATCACTGTCCATTATACTATCGCCATCTGCAACTGGTCTCGCCCGACATCCGCCGCAGATAGAACGGTATTCACAGCGACCGCATTTACCTGTCAATGACGGGTTCCTCAGAGATTGAAACTGACTTGAATTGTGCCAGATGTCATTAAAGGACTGCTGACGGATATTACCTGCCGGGAGATCAATATATGGACATGCTGTTACCTGACCTTCTGAGTCAATTCGACAGTAGTGAATACCTGCCAGGCAGCCATCACCTTCTCTGCCATCAATACGATTGATATCAGCTTCGGGATTTAGTTGCATGGCAATTCTCTTAAAATGAGGTGCACATCTCGGCCTGATAATCAGGTCCGGATAGTCGCTCTGTGCCTTGATGATATTCTTAAGGGATGAGGTATATTCTGAGGGTAGAAGATCGGATGCGGTTTCTCCTCTGCCTGTGCAGATGAGAAAGAAAATGTTGACTATCCTCGCTCCGAGCGCCTCTGACAGTTTTATGATGTCGTCGATTTCATCATGGTTCATTCTGGTGACCGTGAAGTGGATCTGGAAAGACAGATCTTCTTCCCGGCAATATTCCAAACCTTTCATTGTCTTCGCCCAGCTACCATCTCTGCCACGAAACTCGTCGTGCCTGGCTGGATTCACAGAGTCAATACTCACCCCCAGCCCCATCAAACCGGCAGTTTTGAGTGACCTAACTCTCTTCTGCGTCAGTTGAACACCATTTGTTCCGGCGACAATGAACAGACCCAACTGGCTTCCAAATTCGATAATACTTTCCAGATCGTCTCGCAGTAGGGGCTCACCCCCTGTTAGCACAACCATCGCGGCAGAATTTAATTGAGATACCTGCTGAAGAATATCTTTAACCTCGGATGTTGAAAGCTCGTTGTCAGTACCGAATTTGAGTGTTGTAGCGTCAAGATAACAGTGCTTACATGAAAGGTTGCATCGTCTCGTTAGATTTATTGCTATCAGGTTCAGGTCATTCACGACTGGTGCCTGTCTATTTATCGGGCCGAGAATGAAACTCCATGGAGTCCTGCCATGTGTGGCTGGCGTCATCCATGAGGTCGACCGTGATGGTTGTGATACCTTTCTGGGTCGCACGGTTCTCAATTTCTTTTGCAACCATTCCACGGACAAAGGGAGGAATTCGATTTAGCCTGGCCTCTGCATCAGGGTGCCAGTTCAGGCTCTGTTCCTGATGACTCGATCCGTCTCCCCATTGCTTGTATTTTTCTTCGATGACCTGCGGTGTGATTTCATGGTAGTTTTTTTGAAGGGCAAATTCTTCAACCCGTTTTTTTGTCATTTCACGCATGAATCCATCGGGGACCATATCAAGACGATCCAATGCTGTTTGAGTCCAGGAAAGTTCCCGTGGTGATTCGGTCTGACTGTTTTCGTCGTCTGATGAGCCACTGAATGGACATTTTGATTCTGTAGAAGCCTGTTCCTCATCAGATGTTACGAAAGTTGAAAGATGAATGTCTTCAACCTGATCTGCACCAGATTGCCTGGCCTTCTTCTCTGCTTTAAGACGAATAGCATCTCTTTGGGTTGATCCTTCCACTTTCTGCAGTAGAGATTTTGCAGATTGACTCCAGACCATTTCCTGTTCTGGTTCTGAATCCTGCGTGCCACCCATGTTCACGGGACACAAATCTCTGGTCGCCTCGACAACGATGCTCTCGGTAATTACGGTATGCCCCTGTTCCTGTGCGTATCGCAATATTCCGAGTCTTGCCATACTGCGAACGAACTCCGGTATGGCGTCCATTCGCTGCTCTGCCTGACGAGTCCATGATGTTGTGGACTCGGCGAGAGTTTCTGTACCTGGCGTGAAGCCTCGATGACTTAACAACACAGCACAGTTTACATTGCGTAGCAGGTTTTCAGCCTGCCC
This sequence comes from uncultured Pseudomonadales bacterium, assembly GCA_964548025.1. Lineage (GTDB taxonomy): Bacteria > Pseudomonadota > Gammaproteobacteria > Pseudomonadales > Azotimanducaceae > JAHRVQ01. The sequence goes on along the minus strand of CAZJRI010000106.1, from coordinate 2,797 downwards.
GCCTATATCCAGTTCGTCATCTGCGTGTATGCCGGTTTTGCCGAGAATTAGAAGCCCCGCATCGACTTCAACCAGGTATTTCTGGATGACTTCGTAGGGTTTTCCGTCCAGCAGGGTGGTTGATATTTCAATATCCATTTCACCGGCGATAGATTCAGCAACCTCCAGATGACCCTGGTAGATCTTTGCAAGACCGGCATCGATGATGTCTTCGTGAAGTTGTTCCTGCTCCTTGAAACGGAATACTTTTCCTGCTTCTTCAGAAAGCACACCTGCAATTCGGTTGAAAGCAACATAGTGATAGTAGGGGTCATAGGCAGAGATCACATGCAATGGTACCTGCCATTCTTTTGCCAGCGTGTAGCCAGTCAGAAGTCCGCCATAAGATAGTGCGGATCCATCTACTGCAACGACAATTGGCCCCTTTTTTATAGCTCTTTGTGGATTCTTTATGACAAGCGTATCGATATTGGATCGGCGTGTTACCCGTTCACAGACCGTTCCAATCCGACTTGATTGAACGGCGCCCAGTCCAAGAGAACCGAGTATCAAGAGATCATAGGTGCCGTTATTGGCTTCACGTACGAGCTGAATATAGTTCTTGCCTTCAAGAGAACATGCATCATAGAAAATATTCTTCTGCTTACAGGCGAGTTCCACCTGGTCAAGATAGGAATCAGTGATAACAGAAAGACCCTTTGTTATGAGATCGTCGTGGATATCTCGCTGTTTCTCCAACTCCTGCTCTTCTTTGTATTTGTCCGGCAGCCCACCTTCCATCTGCTTGAAACGCTGGTCGTGCATCTTGGCTGCATAGACATGAGCGCCAGATACCTTGGACTGCCAGATTTCGGCAAGGTCAAGGGCATCTTTTACGCCGCGATCAGAATGGTCAGATGCATCAACGCCGATCAGTATGGAAGTGTATTTCTGTGGTTTTGGGGCGATCGTTCCCTGGCCTGAAGCCACGGACTCGGCAACGGTTGCCATTGAGATTCCTCCATCTTGTTATTAGATGCCAGGGCCTCCCTGGCAGTGTTAAACAGGGTTTGCAGTGAAATCTGCAGATTCCACTGGTAAGGATTTGAAACAAGAGAATTACACTGATGTCAAGGTACTGCCATGACATAGATCAAGTGTAATTTAGGAATAGTTTGGCTTGATTTCGCGCTTAATTATTGGGCCTGTGATGCATGGTGCTTATTCTAAGTTTTCTGACTGATAATCCGCCTAACCGATGCTGAGACTCTACTCACTAAGAGTAAGCACCATTCAACACCGACCAAAAGTAGCTGGATTCGGTTTTGATACTGGGGGGGAATCATCCGTTCTCCAAGCAACAATCAAGGACCGCCGAACGCGGACCGTAGCCTACAGACCGTCGTTGCTAGCTGAACAACGAAGGCAGAAAACCGGGGCTGTTTTTGGATTCTGTCAGCTTATTGCGTATGACGTGTTTAATGGGCGGAAAATTATTAGCAAATCGCAATGTCAAACGCCTTAGCATTTTTGCCGGTGGCCGGTCATCCGTGAACATTTTTACAATCTCGTTGGTGCCGTGGTAGATAGGCAGAGTCGTGCGCATATGTCTGGAATTGAATCGTTCGAGGAGGTTGTAGTCACCAATATCCCTTTGTTGATCTACTGCTTTAATCACCTCTTTCGCCAGGATTTCCTGCCCGCTCAGACCCAGATTAAAGCCATGGGCAGTAACCGGGTGCATGCCAACAGCCGCGTCACCGATCAACGCAAATCTGTTGGTGAAAAATTTCTTTGCATGGACGCCGACAAGGGGGTAGGCAAATCTTTCTGTGATGAGTCGCATTTCTCCCAGTTTTTTCTCGAAACGATTTTGAATATCGAGATTAAACTCATCATCTTGCATATCCATGATGATATCGCGATCAGACATCGGTGCCGTGACTACAACCGATGATTTATTGCCATTCAAAGGAAGAATTGCGAGTGTTCTGCCGTAGTGAAAGCACTCAAAAGCAGTATGATCATGGGACTCTTCATGTTCCATTCGGCAGACAATACATATTCTCCCAAAATCAAACATAGAAGCCTGGATACCAACCATTCGACGTGTTTCCGAGAAACGACTGTCTGCTGCCACGACGAGTGTGGAATTAAATACCCTGTCGTCGTCGAGGGTAACCGTTGAACTTGTATCTCCTGTATTAACTGATGTGACAATGGTATCAGTGATGATATCAATATTGTCATAGTTGCTGGACTCTTCATACAAGGCCCTGCGAATGAGATGATTCGAGACAAGATAGCCGAGGGCGTCTATCGATTCGCGGGCAGTATCAAAATCGAGGCTATATGGCGAATCACCATTGACTACTTTTGCTTCCTGGATTGGAGATATTTCCTCTGCAGGGATGCGTGCCCAGGCACCCAGGTTTTTGAGTATTTCAACTGATGAATGAGTTAAAGCGATGTCTCTGCCGTCGAACCCAGGGTCAGCAAGCAAATCCTCGGTTTGTTTTTCGATAATGGCTATTTTGAGATTTGTTTCAGCGACTGAGCATGCAAAGCTAAGTCCGGCAGGACCGCCCCCAACGATAATGATGTCATAGTCCATTGAATAATCTCCAAATTAGCTTTGAAATGAGGTTAGAACCGCTATTGACCGGCGTCTTTGATCCAGGTCAGCAGCATGCTCAATAAACTCCTGAAAGGTGATTTTATCACATCGCTTGCTGCCCACGTGCGTAGATCTTTTACTCCGACCCGAATGGCACTTACTTAATGCACTAGCCGAATTTGATCTAAATCCGCGTCAATC